>NZ_JBFUMR010000020.1:0-85857 GCF_054049275.1 Nocardioides sp. P5_E3 | reverse complement strand
CAGACACACACTCTTGTTCGCGTCCACTAAGCAGTTCCCAACCAACAAACCCATCCCAGGGCGACATGCCCCGGGGGTTTGATGAGGTTGAAAGAGTTACGGCGGCCATAGCGAAACGGGAAACACCCGGTCCCATACCGAACCCGGAAGTTAAGCCTTTCAGCGCCGATGGTACTGCAACCGAGAGGTTGTGGGAGAGTAGGACGCCGCCGGACAAACATTTGGCAGGGGCCACCAGTGATCTGGTGGCCCCTGCGCCATTTCTGGCGCGGTATGAGTAGCGTTGCCCCCGTACGGGGTGTCGAGGCGTGGAGAAGGGAAGTGCGGCTGTGGCCGAGGACCGTCGAGGACAGGGACCGTCACGAGGTGGGTCCGGCGGCGGACGAGGTGGCTCGTCCGGCGGTGGCCGCGGCAGCTCGTCGTCCCGCGGCGGGTCGCAGGGCGACTCGCGAGGCGGCTCGCGCGGTGATTCCCGAGGCGGATCCCGCAGCGACTCCCGTGGCGATTCTCGTGGTGACTCCCGCGGCGCGAGCCGATCCGGGGACACCCGTGGCAAGTCCGGCGGCCGTGGCCCGTCAGGCGGCAAGCCGACGGGCGGCAAGCGTCCTGCCGGCGCCCAGCAGCGCGGGCCCCGGGATCGTGCCCAGGAGAAGGAAGCCCGCACGGCTGACCAGGCGGCGTACGACGGGCCGGACCTGCCCGAGAACATCACCGGCATCGAGCTCGACCGGGGGGTCCGTGCCCAGCTGAAGGGCCTGCCCGAGAAACTCGCAGCCCGCGTCGCCAGGCACCTGGCTGCCGCCGGAGCCTTCATCGACGAGGACCCCGAGCTCGCCTACCGTCACGCCCTGGCCGCCCGTGCGCGTGCCTCCCGCATCGCGGTCGTCCGCGAGGCGGTGGGGGAGACGGCCTACGCCGCCGGCCACTACGCCGAGGCGCTGGCCGAGCTGCGTGCCGCGAAGCGGATGAACGGTGCGACGGACTACCTCCCGATCATGGCCGACTGTCACCGAGCACTCGGCAATCCCGAGCAGGCGATCAAGCTGGCCAAGACCCCGTCCGTCGCCAACTTCAGCACCGAGGCGAAGGCCGAGATGACGCTGGTGGAGGCGGGCGCCCGGCGCGACATGGGCCAGCTCGACGCTGCCCTGCGCACCCTCGAGCTCGCGCCGCTGACGTCGAAGAGCCGTGCTGCCTGGGTGGTGCGGTTGCGCTACGCCTACGCCGACACGCTCGAGGCGGCCGGCCGTGAGTCGGACGCGCTGGCGTGGTTCCACCGCACGCACGCGATCGACTCCGACGAGCTCACCGACTCCGCCGAGCGCGCAGAGATCCTCGAGCGCCGCCAGTCCTGACCCCTCCTCATCGGCGTGACTGCTGGCGCTCGGGCGCCACATGGGTCACAATGGGGCCACTAATCACATACGTGTCACTCAACTCTTTGAGCACTGACGACAGAACGCTGGGGAAGGCGCATCTGGAGCGTCGGAACTCAAGGAGGTCACAGTGACCACACGCATTGCTTCCCGTCCGGACGGTCCGGCCACGAGGGGCATTCTTTACGTGCACTCTGCTCCCTCTGCACTCTGCCCGCACATCGAGTGGGCCGTGGGCGGGATCCTCGGAGTCGCCGTCTCGCTCGACTGGACGCCGCAGCCTGCCCAGCCGGGGTCCTACCGTGCCGAGCTGTCCTGGACCGGCTCAGGTGGCACCGCAGCGGCGGTGGCCTCTGCCCTGCGTGGTTGGAACCACCTGCGCTTCGAGATCACCGAGGAGCCGACGAGCTCCACCGAGGGCACGCGCTTCTCGTGCACGCCCGACCTCGGGATCTTCCACGCCATCACCGGGCCGCACGGCGACATCCTGATCCCCGAGGACCGGCTGAAGGCCGCGGTGGTGAAGGCCGCCCTCGGTGACACCACGCTGCTGCTCGAGATCGACAACCTGCTCGGCAAGCCGTGGGACGACGAGCTCGAGACCTTCCGGCACGCCGGCGAGGGTGCTCCGGTGCGCTGGCTGCACCAGGTGGTCTGAGGACGCCCCTCAGAGGGGGATGTTGCCGTGACGGCCGCGGCGTACGCCGGCCGTGTCGATCTCGTGCCGCATGGCGAGCGCGATCGCGCTGCGCGTGCGGGTGGGCTCGACGACCTCGTCGACGACCCCGATCTCCACGGCCTTGTCGACGCCGCCGGCGATCCGCTCGTGCTCGGCGGCGAGCTCGGTCTCGACCTGCGGGCGGATCTCGGGGGAGACCTCCGCCAGCTTGCGTCGGTGCAGGATCCGGATGGCCGCGACGGCGCCCATGACGGCCACCTCGGCGCCCGGCCACGCGAAGACGCGGGTGGCACCCAGGGAGCGGGCGTTCATCGCGATGTAGGCGCCGCCGTAGGTCTTGCGGGTCACGAGCGTGACGCGCGGGACGACGCACTCACCGAAGGCGTGGAGCAGCTTGGCGCCACGACGTACGACACCGTCCCACTCCTGGCCGACGCCGGGGAGGTAGCCGGGCACGTCGACGAGCACGATCAGCGGCACCCCGAAGGCGTCGCACATGCGCACGAAGCGGGACGCCTTCTCGGCTGAGAGCGAGTCGAGGCAGCCGCCGAGGCGCAGCGGGTTGTTGGCCACGACGCCGACGGTGCGGCCGCCGAAGCGGCCGAGTGCGGTGACGATGTTGGGGGCCCAGCGGGCGTGCAGCTCCTGCATGGTGCCCTCATCGAGCAGGCCGTCGACGAGCGGGTGCACGTCGTAGGCGCGCTTCCTGGACTCCGGCAGGAGGGCGCCGAGGTCGCGGTCCTCGACGGACTCGGCCGCGAGGCTGCCCTGCGCGCCGAGGAGGGAGGCCACCGTGCGGGCCCGGTCGAGCGCCTCGCGCTCGGACTCGGTGAGGATGTGCACGACGCCCGACCGGCGGCCGTGCGGCTCGGGGCCGCCGAGGCGGAGCATGTCGACGTCCTCGCCCGTGACGGAGCGGACGACGTCGGGGCCGGTGACGAAGATGCGTCCTTCGGGGCCGAGGATCACCACGTCGGTGAGCGCCGGGCCGTAGGCGGCGCCGCCGGCGGCGGGGCCGAGCACGACGGAGATCTGGGGGATGACCCCGGAGGCCTGGGTCATCACCTGGAAGATGCGGCCCACGGCGTGGAGGGACAGCACGCCCTCCGCGAGCCGGGCGCCACCGGAGTGCCAGAGGCCGATGATCGGCACCCCGTCGGTGAGGGCGCGGTGGTAGGCGTCCACCACGACGCGGCAGCCGACGTCGCCCATGGCGCCGCCCATCACCGTGGCGTCGCTGCAGAAGGCGACGACGGACGTGCCGTCGACCCGTCCGACGGCGGCGAGCATCCCCGAGTCGTCGTCGGCGGTGATCAGCTCGAGGGTGCCCTCGTCGAGCAGCGCCGTGAGCCGGTGGACCGGGTTGCGCGGGTCCTGGTCGCGGGGCAGCTTGGCGGGCTTCGTGGCCGTCGTCGTCACGGGGAGTCCTCTTCCGGTTCTCAGACGCTGCCGAAGGCGACCGCGACGTTGGCGCCGCCGAAGCCGAAGGAGTTGTTGAGCGCGACGATGTCGCCCTCGGGCAGGTCGCGCTTCGACGTCGGGATGTCGAGGTCGACCTCGGGGTCCTTGTTGTCGAGGTTGATCGTCGGCGGGCTGACGCGGTCGTGGAGCGCCATGACGGTGGCCACGGCCTCGAGGGCGCCGGCGCCACCGAGCAGGTGGCCGGTCATCGACTTGGTGCTCGTGACCACGCAGCGGTCGACGTGCTCGCCGAGGACGGCGTGGAGCATCAGGCCCTCGGCGATGTCGCCCTTGGGCGTCGAGGTCGCGTGGGCATTGACGTGGACGACGGTGGCGGGGTCGACGTCGCCCTCGCGCAGCGCCATCTTGATCGCGCGGGTGCCGCCGCGACCCGCGGGGTCTGGCTGCGCGATGTCGTGGGCGTCGTTGCTGATGCCGGCGCCACGCACCTCGGCGTAGATCTTCGCGCCGCGGGCGCGGGCGTGCTCCTCGGACTCGAGGATGAGCACGGCGCCGCCCTCGCCGAGGACGAAGCCGTCGCGGTCGGTGTCCCAGGGGCGGGAGACGGTGGTCGGGTCGCCACCCTCCTCGCTGCCGGTCTTGGACAGCGCCATCATGTTGGCGAACGCTGCCATCGGGAGCGGGTGGATCGCGGCCTCGGTGCCGCCGGCCATGACGACGTCGGCGCGGCCGAGGCGGATCAGGTCGATCGCCATGGCGATGGCCTCGTTGCCCGACGCGCAGGCCGAGGTGGGGGCGTGGACCGCCGCGCGGGCGCCGTACTTGAGGCTGACGTTGGCCGCCGGGGCGTTGGGCATGAGCATGGGGACGGCGAGCGGGGAGACCCGGCGCGCGCCCTTCTCGAGGAGGATGTCGTAGTTGTCGAGGAGCGTGGTGACGCCGCCGATGCCGGAGGCGAGTGCCACGCCGAGCCGCTCGGGCTCGAGACCGGAGTCCTCCAGGCCCGCGTCGGCCCACGCCTGCTCGGCGGCGACCATGGCGAACTGGCTCGACCGGTCGAGACGGCGCGCCTTGACCCGCTCGAGGACCTCGGACGGCTCGACCGCCACGCGGCCACCGATCTTCACCGGGAGCTGGTCGACCCACTCGTCGGTGAGGCGCCGGACGCCGGAGGTGCCGGACAGCATCGCCTGCCACGTGGAGGCGACGTCCCCGCCGACGGGGGAGGTGGTGCCGAGGCCGGTGACGACTACGCGGGTCGAGGGCATCTGATGTGGTTCCGTTCTCGCTGGGGATGAGGTTCCTGGGTCACGGGGGCCGGGGCTGGACGCCGGCCACCCGTGACGCGGGGGAGAGCGTCAGCCCTGGGCGCGCTCGATGTAGGCGACGGCGTCGCCCACGGTCTTGAGGTTCTTGACCTCGTCGTCGGGGATGGTCACGCCGAACTTCTCCTCGGCGGCCACGACGACCTCGACCATGGAGAGCGAGTCGACGTCGAGGTCGTCCACGAAGGACTTGTCCAGCTGGACGTCGTCGGCGTCGACGCCGGCCACCTCGTTGACGATCTCGGCGAGGTCGGCGCGGATTTCTTCGGTGCTGGCCATGGGGCCTTCCCTTCTTCTGGTGCTGCTTGGGCTGGTCTGTGGGTGGTGCGGGTCAGGGGACGGTGACGACCTGGGCGGCGTAGGACAGCCCGGCGCCGAACGCGATGAGCAGGGCGGTGTCACCGGACTTCGCCTCGCCCTCGGCCATCATCCGGTCGAGCGCGAGCGGCACCGACGCGGCGGAGGAGTTGCCCTGGTCGGCGACGTCGCGGGCGATCTTCACCGAGGCGGGCAGCTTCATCGATCGCGCCATGGCGTCGATGATGCGCATGTTGGCCTGGTGGGGCACGAAGACGTCGAGCTCGTCGAGCGAGACCCCGGCCGTGTCGAGCGCCTGCTGGCCGATCTTGGCCATCGCGAAGGAGGCCCAGCGGAAGACCGGGTTGCCCTGCATGGTCAGGTGCGGCATCACGCCGGAGCCCGGCTGGGTGTCGGTGCCGACGACGTCGCGCCAGTCCTCGCGCTGGCGGATGAGGTCGAACTGCTCGCCGTCGGAGCCCCACACGACCGGTCCGATGCCCGGGGTGTCGCTCGGTCCGACGACGGCCGCTCCGGCCCCGTCGGCGAAGATGAAGGCCGTGCCACGGTCGGTGAGGTCGAGGATGTCGGTGAGCCGCTCCACCCCGATCACGAGGACGTAGCGGGCGCTGCCGGCGCGGACGATGTCGGAGGCCAGGGCGATGCCGTGGCAGAACCCGGAGCAGGCCGCGGAGATGTCGAAGGCGGCCGCGCCGTCGGTGCCGAGCTCGTGCGCGACAGCCGTGGCGACGGCGGGCGTCTGGAGCAGGTGGCTCACGGTGGCCACGACCACGCAGTCGATCTGGCCGACGTCGAGCCCGGACCGCTCGATCGCGATCCGCGAGGCCTCGACGGACATCATCTGCACGGACTCCTCGGGACCGGCCCAGCGGCGCGTCTTGATCCCGGAGCGCTGCTGGATCCACTCGTCGCTGGAGTCGATGGCGTCGACGACCTCGGAGTTGGGGACGAGGCGGGTCGGGCGGTAGGCCCCGACGCCCATGATGCGTGCGTGAGGGGCGCCCGTGCCGCCGGCGATGGCGGCCATCAGTGGGTCCCCTCCGGGTGGAGCCGCAGGAGGGGCTGGCCGGGGGAGACGAGATCGCCGTCCTCGACGAGCCACTCGACGACGGAGCCGCCGTGCGGCGCCGTGATGTCGATGCGGTCGCGCAGGCTGGCCACCGCGCCGATCACGGCACCGGGCTCCAGCACGTCGCGCTCGACGGCCTCGGAGGACAGGTGGAACGTGCCCTTGGCGGGCGAGACGACCATCCGCCACGTCGGCGTGGTCTCGATCATCGACGCCTCGCCGTGCTTGTCGCAGAACGCGCGTGCGTCGTCGAGCTGGTCGGGCGTCTTCAGCGCAAAGGTCTCGACGCCCTTCAGCGCGCGCTTCGCGATGCCGGTGAGCGTGCCGGCGGGCGGCATCTCCAGGATGCCGGTGACGCCGAGGTCGCTCATGGTCTCGAGGCAGAGGTCCCAACGGACCGGGTTGGAGATCTGCCCGACCATGCGGCGCAGCACGTCGCGGCCGTCGTGGACGACCTGGCCGTCACGGTTGGAGATCACCGGCGTGCGCGGGTCGTGGGTGGAGACCGACCGGGCCAGCGAGGCGAGGCGGTCGACCGCGGGTGCCATGTGGACGGTGTGGAACGCGCCGGCGACGCTGAGCGGCATCAGGCGCGCCTTGGCGGGCGGGTCCTCGGCGAAGGCCGCGAGCTGCTCCGTCGTACCGGCTGCGACGACCTGGCCGGGGCCGTTGTCGTTGGCGGCGGTGAGGCCGTGGCGCTCGATGACCGCGAGCACCTCGTCGCGGTCGCCGCCGAGGACGGCGGTCATCCCGGTGGCGGTGGTGGCGGCCGCGTCGGCCATCGCGTTGCCGCGCTCGCGCACCAGCACCATCGCCTGCTCGGCGGTGATCACCCGGGCGCCCGCCGCGGCGGTCAGCTCGCCCACGCTGTGGCCGGCGACCGCGCCGATGCGCGCGAACGCGTCGGCGGGGTGCGGGAAGAGGTCGAGCGCCGCGATCAGCCCGGTCGCGACCAGCAGCGGCTGGGCGATCTTGGTGTCGCGGATCGTGTCGGCGTCTGCCTGGGTGCCGTAGTGGGCGAGGTCGATGCCGGCAACCGTGGCCAGCCAGTCGAACCGCGCGGCGAAGGTCGGGTCCTCCAGCCATGGCGTGAGGAAACCGGGGGTCTGGGCCCCTTGACCGGGGGCGACGATGACGAGCACACGTCCACTGTGCCGGGTGGTGACCGGTCGGCGCGGGTCCGACGCCGACGAATCTGACCCCCAGATCTTTGTAGGGTTCCTACAGTTCCGTTCGACCCGACTGACGCCCTAGGATCAGCGCCAGCTGCAGGGCGAACGCCTCGCGCGGGCGGGTCGGCGACCAGCCCGTGGCGTCGGAGATCTGGCGCAGCCGGTAGCGCACCGTGTTGGGGTGCACGAAGAGCGCGCGAGCCGTCGCCTCGATCGACGAGCCGTGCTCGAACCACGCCGACAATGTCTCCAACAGGGTGCCGCGGGCCGCCACCAGCGGGAGGTAGACCTCGTCCACGAGGTGGCGCCGCGCGTGGCCGTCGCCGGCGAGCGCCCGCTCGGGCAGCAGGTCGCGGCTCGCGACCGGGCGCGGGGCGTCGGGCCAGCCACTGGCTGCCCGGTGGGCCGACAGGGCGGCGCGGGCGGACGCGTTGGCGTGGGCCAGGTCGGCGGTGACGGGTCCGACCACGACGGGCCCGTCACCGAAGTGGTCCAGCAGCCGGGTCGCGGCCGGGAGCGGGTCGGTCACGCCGCCCAGCACGACGACGAGCCGGTCGCCCTGCGTGGCGCACAGCGCGTCCATCCCGCCGGCGCGAGCCGAGCGGCGTACGGACTCGAAGACGTCGAGCTCGGCCCGGTGGAGAGGCGTGGCGCCCAGCACCACGGCCACGTCGCCGTGCGCCCCCCAGCCCAGCGCGCTCGCGCGCGACAGCACGCTCTCGTCGGCCTCCGCCCGGACGACCGAGTCGACGACCAGTGCCTCGAGCCGGGCGTCCCACGCGCCGCGGGACTCGGCGGCGCGGGCGTAGACGGCGGCAGTGGCGAAGGCGACCTCGCGCGCGTAGAGCAGCACCGCGTCGTGCACCTCGCTGGCGTCCTCCGGGTCGAGGAGCGCGTCGATCGTCGTCTCGACGACCCGGATGCTCAGCCGCACCAGCTCGACCGTCTGCTGGAGCGAGATGACGCCGGTGAGCTCGCGCGGCGCGGCGCCGAACACGACGACGTCGAGCGGGTCGTGGGCCGACGCCTCGACCTCGTGGTCGTACCAGTCCACGAACCCGCGGATGCCGGCCTGCACGATCAGGCCGACCCACGAGCGGTCCTGGGCGCTCAGGTCGTCGAACCACGGCAGGTCCGTCGACATCCGGCCCGTGGCGGCGGTGCTCAACGCACCCGTGGAGTTGCGCAGGGCCTCGGCTGCGCGACGACGGGACGGGGTCACGGGACGACTGTAGTGGGGTGCGTCACGTAGTGGGATTCCCACGAAGAGCGGACGGCGCGTCGCGGGCCCGCGCGTCACGATGTGGCATCGGAGCGAGGCGTGCGGGGTACCGGGCCGCACCGTCTGGTTGAATCCCGGACAGTCAGCACCCTGAGATCGAGGTGGATGGTCGAGTGACCCGTCGCAACAGCCCGCAGGTCGAGCACGTGACCGTGCACGGGCACCGACGCGCCTACGTCCGCGCCGGCTCGGGGCCTGTCGTCCTCCTGCTCCACGGACTCGGCTGCGACCACACGACCTGGGGGCCGGTCATCGACTCGCTCTCCCGGACGCACACCGTCATCGCGCCTGACCTGCTCGGGCACGGGTCGTCCGACAAGCCGCGCGCCGACTACAGCGTGGGCGGCTACGCCAACGGCATGCGTGACCTGCTGACCGTGCTGGGCATCGACACCGCGACGGTGGTCGGGCACAGCTTCGGCGGGGGAGTGGCGATGCAGTTCGGCTACCAGTACCCCGAGCGGACCGAGCGCCTCGTGCTCGTCGGCTCCGGGGGTCTCGGTCCCGAGGTCAACCCCGCGATCCGCGTCATCACCACGCCCGGGTTCCAGCAGGTGATGGGGGTGCTCGCCGCGCCGGGCCTTCGCCACGTCGCCACGACGACCATGCGGGTTCTCGCCCGCACCGGGATCAGCCAGCTGCGCGACCTCGGCGAGGTCGCCGCCATCTACGACTCGTTCAAGGACCCGAGCGCGCGTGCCGCGATCCGCCACGTGGTCCGCGCGGTCGTGGACTGGAAGGGCCAGATCGTGACGATGGCCGACCGGGCGTACCTCACCGAGGCCATGCCGATGTGCGTGATCTGGGGGGCCGACGACCTCGTCATCCCGGTCAGCCACGCGAGCAACGCCAGCGCCCTCGCGCCGACCGCCCGCGTCGAGATCATCCCCAACGCCGGCCACTTCCCGCACCGCGACCACCCCGAGCGCTTCGCGAAGATCGTGCGCGACTTCATCCGCACCACCGAGCCCGCCCACTACGACCGCGAGCGCTGGCGCGACCTCCTGGAGGAGGGGGCGTCGCGTCCGCCGGCCGAGGCCCGGGCCGGCGGGTCGCCGGTCTCACCGCTGGCCGACGTACGACGCGCGAAGCCCGCCTGAGGAAGACATCCTCAGGCGGGCTCGGCGACGTGTCAGGTGATGCGGGTGCTCAGGCGTCTCCGCCCTCCTGCTTGATGTCCTTGGTCGCAGTCGGGTCGTCGATCTTGTAGCGCTGCGCGGCCTCGACGACCTTCTCCACCGGGAAGTCGCCGGCGTCGGCCAGGGCCTGGAGGGCCTGGACGACGACGCTGACCGCGTCGATGTGGAAGAACCGGCGGGCGGCCGGGCGGGTGTCGGCGAAGCCGAACCCGTCGGCACCGAGCACGCGGTAGTCGGCCGGGACCCAGCGGGCGATCTGCAGCGGGACGGCCCGCATGTAGTCGGACACCGCGACGACCGGCCCCTGGGCGCCTGCGAGCTTGTCGCTGACGTAGGCCGTGCGACGCTCCTCGCCCGGGTTGAGCAGGTTCCACTGCTCGGCGGCGGCACCGTCGCGGGCGAGCTCGTTCCACGAGGTGACCGACCACAGGTCGGCCTGGACGCCCCAGTCGTCGGCGAGCAGGCGGGCGGCCTCCTCGGCCCACGGGAAGCCCACGCCGGACGCCATCAGCTGGACCTTCGGGCCCTCGCCCTGGGCGGTGGCGACCTTGTGGATGCCCCGCAGGATCCCGTCGACGTCGACGTCGGAGGGCTCGGCCGGCATGGAGACCGGCTCGTTGTAGACGGTGATGTAGAAGATGACGTCCTCGCCGGTGCCGTCAGGCCCGCCGGTGCCGTACATCCGCTCGAGGCCGTTCTGCATGATGTGGCTGATCTCGTAGGAGAACGCCGGGTCGTAGTGGACGATCGCCGGGTTGGTCGCAGCCAGCAGCGGCGAGTGTCCGTCCGCGTGCTGGAGGCCCTCGCCCGTCAGCGTGGTGCGACCGGCCGTGGCCCCGATGAGGAAGCCGCGGGCCAGCTGGTCGGCCATCGCCCAGATCGAGTCACCCGTGCGCTGGAAGCCGAACATCGAGTAGAAGATGTAGAACGGGATCATGTGCTCGCCGTGCGTGGAGTACGCCGACCCGGCGGCCGTGGCCGACGCCATCGCGCCCGCCTCGGAGATGCCCTCGTGGAGCATCTGGCCCTGCGCGGACTCCTTGTAGGACAGCAGCATCTTGCGGTCGACCGACTCGTACTGCTGGCCGCCCGGGTTGTAGACCTTCGCGCTCGGGAACATCGAGTCCATGCCGAACGTGCGGTACTCGTCGGGGGCGATCGGGACCAGGCGGTCACCGATCTCCGGGTCCTTCATCCAGTCGCGCAGCAGCCGGACGACGGCCATCGTGGTGGCGAACTTGTTCTTGCCCGAGCCCTGCTTGAGCTCGGCGTAGAGCTCGTCGCCGGGCAGCTTGAGGGCGGTGGCGCGGTTCACGCGGCGGGGGATCGAGCCGCCGAGAGCCTGGCGGCGCTCGAGCATGTACTCGATCTCCGGGGCGTCGGCGCCCGGGTGGAAGAACGGCGCGCCGCCGGTCTTCTCGTAGGACTCCTCGAGGTCGCGGTCGCTGATCGGCAGGTAGAGCCGGTCGCGGAACTTCTTGAGGTCCGGGAGGGTCAGCTTCTTCATCTGGTGGGTGGCGTTCTTGCCCTCGAGGGCGTCGATCGTCCAGCCCTTGATGGTGTGGGCCAGGATCACCGTCGGCTGACCGGTGTGCTTGGACGCGGCGTCGAACGCGGCGAAGACCTTGCGGTAGTCGTGACCGCCGCGGGGGAGCTTCTCGATCTGGGTGTCGGACATGTGCTCGACCATCTTGCGCAGGCGCGGGTCGCCGCCGAAGAAGTGCTCGCGGACGTAGGCCCCGTCCTCGGTCGAGTAGGTCTGGAAGGCGCCGTCGGGCGTGGAGTTCATCCGGTTGACCAGGACGCCGTCGACGTCGCGCGCCAGCAGGGCGTCCCACTCGCGGCCCCAGACGACCTTGATGACGTTCCAGCCGGCACCCCGGAAGTTGGCCTCGAGCTCCTGGATGATCTTGCCGTTGCCGGTGACCGGACCGTCGAGCTGCTGCAGGTTGCAGTTGATGACCCAGGTCAGGTTGTCGAGCTCCTCGCGCGCGGCGACGCGGATCGCGCCCAGCGACTCGGGCTCGGCCATCTCGCCGTCGCCCATGAAGGCCCACACGCGCTGCTGCTGGGTGTCCTTGATGCCGCGGTTGTCGAGGTAGCGGTTGAAGCGGGCCTGGTAGATCGAGCCGATGGCCGTCAGGCCCATCGAGACGGTCGGGAACTCCCAGAAGTCGGGCATCAGGCGCGGGTGGGGGTACGACGGCAGGCCGGCGCCCTTGCCGTGCTGGACCTCCTGGCGGAAGCGGTAGAGCTGCTCCTCGCTGAGGCGACCCTCGAGGAACGCGCGGGCATAGACACCCGGGGAGCCGTGGCCCTGGATGTAGATCTGGTCGCCACCGCCCTCGTGGTCCTTGCCGCGGAAGAAGTGGTTGAAGCCGACCTCGTAGAGGCTCGCCGAGGACTGGTAGGTGGCGATGTGACCGCCGACCTCGAGGCCCTTGCGGTTGGCCGACGAGACCATGACGGCGGCGTTCCAGCGGATGAACGCGCGGATCCGGCGCTCGACCTCCTCGTCACCCGGGAACCACGGCTCGCGCTCCGGCGGGATCGTGTTGAGGTAGTCGGTCGAGCGCAGGGCCGGGACGCCGACCTGCTTCTCGCGCGCGCGCTCGAGGAGGCGCAGCATGAGGTAGCGGGCGCGGTCGCGGCCGCGGTCGTCGAGCATCGCGTCGAACGACGCGAGCCACTCCTGCGTCTCGTCCGGGTCGATGTCGGGCAGCTGGGTGGGAAGACCCTCGTGGATCACCGACGCGATGGCCGGGTTCTTGCTGGACTTCTCGTCGGACTTCTCGGCGTCACTCACCCGCTCATCGTGTCACGCCCGTCGGCGCCACGAAATCTACCCATGGGTAGTCCCACAGGCCGTGCGGCGCGACCGCGGCCGCCGTCCCTGACAGGCGTGCGCGAGGACGGGGCGTGGACCGGGGTTGCGGCTCCTGCTGTGTTCCTGTGGACTGTGCGCATCCACGCCTGACCTCGACTGGTCGGGCACCCCGAACACAGGAGGCACTGCGTGAGCTCGACGGTGGGCGATTCTGCCCCGGTGACAGGAACGGGGGACCGCCTCGGGCTCAAGCCCGGCATGGTCGTCCAGGAACTCGGCTGGGACAACGACACCGATGACGAGCTCCGCGTCGCGGTCGAGGACTGCATCGACGCAGACATGGTCGACGGCGACTACGGCAACGTGGTCGACGCGGTCCTGCTCTGGTGGCGCGCCGACGACGGTGACCTCGTCGACGGCCTCGTCGACGCCCTGACCGACCTCGTCGGCGGCGGGTCGATCTGGCTCCTCACCCCCAAGGTCGGCCGACCCGGCACGGTCGACGCGTCCGACGTGAGCGAGGCGGCGCCGATCGCGGGCCTGTCGCAGACCACGACGGCGGCGGTCAGCAAGGACTGGCAGGCCATCCGGCTGGTCGCGCCGAAGACCCCCGCGTGACCGTTCGCGACCTCCCGTCCACGCTCGCGGCCCGGGCGTCGGGGGTCGCGACCACTGTCAGCGTGCTGGGACGAGCGGGCGTGATCAGGCCCCACGGGCCACGCACCCTGCTCGAGATCGGCCGGCTGGTCGTGCGCTGGGGGACCGGACCCGCGGGAGGCTTCGCCACGCTCGCTGCCCGTGAGCCGCACCAGGTGGGCATGGTCGACGAGCTCGGCGAGCTCACCTGGGGCGAGCTGCAGCGCCGCTCGAACTCCCTTGCCAGGGCGCTCGCGGAGCGCGGCGTCCGCGAGGGCGACTCGGTCGCGGTGATGTGCCGCAACCACCGCGGCTTCATCGACGCCACCATCGCGATCGCCAAGCTGGGCGCCGACATCCTCTACCTCAACACCGCCTTCGCGGGACCGCAGCTCGTCGACGTGCTGGAGCGCGAGGCGCCGCGCATGGTGATCCACGACGAGGAGTTCACCGGGTTGCTCGCCGGCGCCGACCTCGACCAGAGGGTGCTGGCGTGGACCGACGGAGACCCCGAGGCCTCCGGGACCCACGACACCCTCGAGCGGCTGGTGACGGCGTACGACGAGAGCGACCTGCAGCCGCCCGCCCGGCACGCCCGGATCGTGATCCTCACCTCCGGCACGACCGGCACGCCCAAGGGGGCTCCGCGCAAGGAGGCCGGCATCGACGCCGCCGTGTCGCTGCTGTCGCGGATGCCGCTGCGGGCGGGGTGGCGCACCCACATCGCAGCGCCGCTGTTCCACACCTGGGGCTTCGCGCACCTGGCGCTGGCGATGCTGCTCGGCTCGACCGTCGTGCTGCGACGCACCTTCGACCCGGTCGAGGCACTGCGGACCACGCAGGCCGAGCGGTGCCAGTCGATGGTGGTCATCCCGGTGATGCTCCAGCGCATCCTGGCGCTCGACCCCGGTGAGCTCGAGGGGGTGGACCTCTCCCGCGTCGAGGTGGTCGCGTCGTCGGGCTCGGCGCTGCCGGCCACCCTCGCGCAGGCGTGGATGGACCGCTTCGGCGACAACCTCTACAACATCTACGGCTCCACCGAGGTGGCCTACGCCTCGATCGCCACTCCCGAGGACCTGCGGGCCGACCCGACGTCGGCGGGCAAGCCGCCGCACGGCACCGTCGTGAAGATCCTCGGCCACGACGGGCACGAGCTGCCGCGTGGCGAGACGGGCCGGATCTTCGTGGGCAACGGGCTGCTCTTCGAGGGCTACACCAACGGCGGGTCCAAGGAGGTCGTCGAGGGACTGATGTCCTCGGGGGACCTCGGCTGGTTCGACGAGGCCGGCCGCCTGCACGTCGCGGGCCGCGACGACGACATGATCGTCTCCGGCGGCGAGAACGTCTTTCCGCAGGAGGTCGAGGACTGCCTGGTCACCCACGAGGGTGTGGGGGAGGTCGCCGCCGTCGGCGTTGTCGACGAGGACTATGGTCAACGACTGCGCGCCTTCGTGGTGCGCACCGGCGAGGTGTCGGAGGACGACCTGCGCGAGCACGTGAAGGCCAACCTGGCCAGGTTCAAGGTGCCGCGCGAGATCGTGTTCCTCGACGAGCTGCCGCGCAACGGCACGGGCAAGGTGCTCAAGCGGGAGCTGGCCGGGTGGGACACCAGGGATGACCAGAAGGACGGCGAGGGACCAGCGTGACGGGCAACGGACTGTGCATCGGCGACGAGGCACCCGACTTCACGCTCCGTGACCAGTTCGGCCAGGACGTCCGGCTCAGCGACTTCCGGGGCCGCAAGGCGGTCGTGCTGATGTTCTTCCCGTTCGCGTTCACCGGGGTGTGCACCGGCGAGCTGTCTGGCGTGCGCGACCGGCTCGACGAGTTCCTCACCTTCGACACCGAGGTGCTGACCGTGTCGTGCGACTCGGTCTACGCCCTGCGGACCTTCGCGGAGGCCGAGGGGCTGAACTTCCCGCTGCTCTCGGACTGGTGGCCGCACGGCGCCGTGTCGCGGGCCTACGAGGTGTTCGACGAGGTCAAGGGCGCGCCGCGCCGGTCGTCGTACGTCATCGATCGGGAGGGCCGCCTGCGGTGGTCGGTGCACAACGCGAACCCCGACGGCCGCGACCTCGACGAGCACCTCAACGAGCTCCACGCGGCGCTCGAGACGCACCTCGTGTGAGCTCCGGTCTAGACCGATCCGGGTCAATTCGGCGATTCCTCACCGCCCTTTGGGGCGGGGTGTAATCTTCTTCTTGTTGAACCGCTGGTGACCCGAGACGCCAGCGGTTCAACTCATTTCCGGACCTGTTCGTGCCGGCCCTGAGAGGCTTGGCGGACACCGGCCGACGGTTTTCCGGGCCGGGTGCCCGGTCCCGTAGTGTGTGCCCCTGCGCGTCGGTAGCTCAGCGGTAGAGCACTCGGTTTACACCCGAGCGGTCGGCGGTTCGAAACCGTCCCGACGCACCCGTCCCCGCCTGCCGGGGACCGCATGAGAGGCCTCTCATCCACGCCTCACGGACGGCTCACGCCGCCGCAGCACTCTTCTCGTACACCGGGCCGAACCGGCCCCCGACGAGAGGAACCACGATGAGGAAGATCCTTCCCACCACGCTGCTGGGTGTCGCCGGCCTGACCGCCTTCGGCCTGGTCGCCATGGCGACGCCAGTCGTGTCCGCCACGCCGGACGAGGCCGCCAAGCGCGACGACGACACCCCGTCGCTCGTCCTGGTCTCCGACGACGACGATGACGACACCAACGACGACGACAACGACGACGACACGAACACCAACAGCCCGTCGTACACCGACCAGAGCCGCGACACCAACGACAACACCAACAGCCGAGTGACCGACGTCAGCCGCGACCGCGACAAGAGCCGCGGCGACAAGACCCGCGACTGGACGCGCGACGGCGGCGACAAGACGCGCGACAAGACGGCGAACAGCACCAACGACCGCAGCCGCAACGACACCCGCGGCTGACCGGGGGCAGTGAGGGAGGCGACGTGGGAGGCGAGATGGGCAGGAACGACGACGGCTGGCACCTCGACGAGGGCGAGCTCCTCGCGCCGGGCCTGAGCGCCCTGCGCCGCCTCGGTGGCGGGGCCGCCTACGAGGCCTGGCTGTGCTTCGACGAGGTGACCTGGTCGCCGGTCGTGGTGAAGGCCCTGCGTCCCTCCCAGCTCGAGGACGAGTCCTCCCGGCGCGGCCTGCGCCGGGAGGTCCTCGCCCTCGCCACGGTCAACCACCCGGTCGTCGTGCGCGGCCTCCGGGACGGGCAGGACGGCGACCGTCCGCACGTCGTGCTGGAGCACATCGACGGCCCGCGGCTCTCCAGCCTGGTCCGTCGCCACGGGCGCCTGCAGGAGCAGCAGTACCTCCCGCTCGCCATCGACGTCGCCGCGGCCCTGCACTACTTCCGCCACATCGGGTGGACCCACCTCGACATCAAGCCCAGCAACGTCATCATGGGCGCCCCCGCGCGCCTGATCGACCTGTCGGTGGCCCGCCCCGAGGAGGACGCCCGCCGGCTCCGCCACCCGATCGGCACCGATGCCTACATGTCGCCCGAGCAGTGCGACCCGGGTGCCGCGCACCAGGGTGGTGGGCCCGTGCCGTCCTACGCCTCCGACGTGTGGGGCCTGGGGGCGACGCTCTTCCACGCGGTCGCCGGCCGGCGACCGTTCGAGCACGGCGACCCCGACGCGGACGACGTACGACGCCGGTTCCCGCAGCTCGTGGACGCCCCCGCGGCGCTGCCCGACGACGTACCGGCCGTGGTCGCGGAGACGGTCCACGCGTGCCTGCGCCGCGACCCCGACGACCGTCCGCTGCCCCACGAGGTGGCCGAGGCCCTCGAGCCGGTGCTCGCCGGGCTGCCGCGCGGCTCGCTGACGGCCTTCAACCCGAGGGCCTGAGCAGGATCAGGTGCTGAGCCGGTAGCCCACCCCGCGCACGGTCGCGATGGCGTCGGTGCCGAGCTTCTTGCGCAGGTAGCCGACGTAGACGTCCACGACGTTGGAGCCGGGGTCGAAGTCATAGCCCCACACCAGGTCGAGCAGCTGCTCGCGGGTCAGGACCTGGCCCGGGTTGAGCAGGAAGATCTCGGCCAGCGCGAACTCCCGTGCGGAGAGCTCGGACTCGCCCCGCGGCCCGGCGATTCGTCGGGTGCGCCGGTCGAGCCGCAGGCCGCCGACCACGAGGTCGTCCCCGCCCACCTGGGCGTCGGCCGGGACCAGCGCGCGAAGGCGCAGCCGGATGCGGGCCATCAGCTCGGCGAAGCGGAACGGCTTGGCCATGTAGTCGTCGGCGCCGCTGTCGAGGGCGGTGACCGTGTCGGTCACCGAGTCGCGGGCGGTCAGCACGATGACGGGCATCCGGCTCCCCTGGGAGCGCAGCTGGTCGAGCACCTCGAACCCGTCCATGCCGGGGAGCCCGATGTCGAGCACCATCAGGTCGAAGCGCCCCGACAGCGCCTCGTCGAGCCCGCGCGGACCGTCGCCCGCGACGGTCGGCTGGTGGCCCTCGGCGCGGAGCCCCTTGGCCACGAACGAGGCGATCCGCTCTTCGTCCTCCACGATCAGGATCTGGGCCATCGGGTGTCCGTCCTCGTCAGGTCGTCGGTCAGGTCGGTCATCGGTCGATCTCCCGGTCGGGCAGGACGATCGTCACGTGCGCGCCGTGGGGCTCGGCGTCGGTGATGCGTACGTCGCCGCCGTGGGCGTCGGCGATCGCGCGCACGATGCTGAGCCCGAGGCCGAAACCGTCGTCCCCGGCACGCACGTGGCTGCGGCCGAACCGCTCGAGCACGGCCTCGCGGTCCTCGGCCGGGATCCCGTCACCCGAGTCGCGGACCCACAGCCGCACCAGGCCGTCCTCGCGGGCCGAGCCGACCGCCACGACGGAACCGGGGTCGGTGTGCTTGACCGCGTTGTCGGCGAGCTGGAGCAGCGCCTGGGTGACCCGCTGCTCGTCGAGCACCGCGCGGCCGCGGGCGACGCCGTCGAGCTGCCACTCGCGGTCGCCGAGCGCGGTGGCCTTGGCCAGGACCGACTGGGTGAGGTCGGCGAGGTGCACCTCGCCCAGCACCAGGAAGTCGGGACGGCGGCTCTTCGCGAGCAGGATGAGGTCCTGCACGAGGCGCGACATCCGGTCGACCTCGTCGAGGAGGAGCTCGCGCGTCTGGGCCAGCTCGGCCGGGTCCTCGCCGTCCAGCAGCTCGAGGTGTCCGCGCAGGACGGTGAGCGGGGTCTTGAGCTCGTGGCCGGCGTCGTCGAGGAACTGGCGCTGCGCGGCGAAGCCCGAGTCGAGCCGCTCGAGCATGCTGTTGATCGTGCGGGTGAGCGCGGTGATGTCGTCGTTGCCGCGCTCCGGGATGCGGCGTGACAGGTCGGTGGTCGTGATCTCGCGGGCGGTGGTCTCGAGGGTGCGCAGCGGCGCCAGGAGGCGGCCGGACTGGAAGCCGGCGATGGTGGTGATCAGCCCGAGCGAGAGCAACGCGATGAGCGTGTAGGTCTGCAGCGTGCGGTCGAGCTCCTCGTGCTCGTCGCGCAGGAAGTTGACGATGACCAGCGAGCCCTCGCCCTGCGTGTTGGTGACGGGCACGAGCGTCACCCAGGTCTCACCGAAGGTGGGCGACTCGATGACGCGGGTGCCGCCGACGCCGTCGAGCTCGGCGAGCGCGTCCTGGTAGGCGGGCTCGTCGAGGACCTCCTGGCCGTAGCGGTTGACCGTGCGCTCAGGCGTCTCGCCGCGGACGTAGCCGACGAGCATCTCGTCGTCGTCGGGGACGTTGCGGGTGAGGAAGACGTTGAGCACGCGGCCGACGTCGTCGAACTCCTCTCCGGTGTTCGGGTCGATGCGGAGCGCGCGGAACTCCGCGATCTCCTGGCTGATCTGCGCGTTCACCTGGCGCTCGATCCGCGCCGACTCCAGCGCGTAGACCAGCAGCCCCGCGCCCGTCATCGCCACCGCCGTGAGGAGCGCGATGACGACCGTGATGCGGGTGCGGACCGAGACGCGGGCGATGCGTCGCCGGGCACCGTCAGTCGTCCCACTCGTCGTCGGTGTCGTCATCGTCCGGCCCGTCGTCGTCATCCCACTCGTCGTCGTCATCCTCTCCGACCGGTGTCGGCTTCGGCGTCACGACCCGGGCCTCGTCACCGCCGCCGCGCTGCGCGTCCTGCCCGGGGCCGCCGTCCGTTCCGTCAGGGTCGGGCCGCGGAGTGCCGGGCGACGTCCCGCCGGGCGGGGGAGCGGCCGGGTCGGTCGTGGCCGGGTCGGTGGTGGCCGGGTCGGTGGGGGCGTCGCGCAGGATCACGGGACTGTGGTCGGCAGGTGCCGGTGCTCCCGGCGACGTCAGCGACCCGGCGACGTACGCCGTCACCGGCACCACGACCGCCAGGAGGAGGAGCACCCTCGTCACCTGTCCCATGGGCGCCATGGTGTGCAACCGGCGTGGGGCCAGGGTGAGACGCGGATGAGAGGGTTCTTAGACAGCGGGACGCGTGCCACAGTGGGCGCATGATCGTCCCCTTCAGCGTCACCGACTTCATCGAGCGCGCCGCGGCCGTCTACGGCGAGCGCCCGGGGTTCATCGACGAGCCCGACCAGCCCGCCGCGTCGCTGGGCACCCTGACCTACGCCGAGGCGTACGACCTGGCGCGCCGGCAGTCGGCGAAGCTGGACGAGCTGGAGCTGGAGGTCGGCGACCGGGTCGCGATCATCAGCCACAACTCGGCGCGGCTGCTGACGTCGTTCTTCGGCGTGTGCGGCTCGGGGCGGGTGCTGGTGCCGATCAACTTCCGGCTGCGGCCGGACGAGATCGCCTACATCGTGGCCCACTCCGGCGCGCGGGTGCTCTACGTCGACCCGGAGCTGGTGGACTCGCTGAAGGGCGTCGACGTCGAGCACACCTTCGTGCTCGGCGAGGACGGGTCGATGTACGCCGAGCCCGGGGTCGAGCCGCGCCCGTGGGAGCCCGACGAGAACGCCACGGCCACGATCAACTACACCTCGGGTACGACCGCGCGGCCCAAGGGCGTGCAGCTGACCCACCGCAACCTCTGGACCAACGCCGTGACCTTCGGCCTCCACGCCGGGGTGAGCGACCGCGACGTCTACCTCCACACGCTGCCGATGTTCCACGCCAACGGCTGGGGGATGCCGTTCGCGATGACCGGCCTCGGCGTGCCGCAGGTGGTGCTCCGCAAGGTCGACGGGGCAGAGATCCTGCGACGGGTCGAGCAGCACGGCGTGACCGTGATGTGCGCGGCCCCGGCCGTGGCCGCCGCGGTGCTGGAGGCCGCCCAGGACTGGGAGGGCGAGATCCCCGGTCGCGACCGCGTGCGCATCATCATGGCGGGCGCACCGCCGCCCACGAAGACCGTCGTGCGGGTCGAGGAGGAGCTCGGCTGGGAGTTCGTGCAGATCTACGGCCTCACCGAGACGTCGCCGCTGCTGACCGTCAACCGCAGCCGCGCCGAGTGGGACGACCTGCCGGCCGAGGAGCGGGCCGCCAGGCTCGTGCGCGCCGGAGCGCCCGCGATCGGCGTACGCCTGCGCACCGATGCCGAGGGGGAGGTGCTGGCGCGGTCCAACGTCATCCTCGAGGGCTACTGGGAGCGGCCCGACGAGACGGAGAAGGCGCTCGTCGACGGGTGGTTCCACACCGGCGACGGCGGGGTGATCGGCGACGACGGTTACCTCACGATCAGCGACCGCAAGAAGGACGTCATCATCACCGGCGGCGAGAACGTCTCCTCGATCGAGGTCGAGGACGTGCTCTTCTCGCACCCGGCGGTCGCCGAGGTCGCGGTCATCGGCGTGCCGAGCGACAAGTGGGGCGAGACCATCAAGGCGCTCGTCGTGCTGGCCGACGGCGCGACCGCCGACGAGGCCGAGCTGATCGCGTGGTGCAAGGACAGGGCCGCCGGCTACAAGGCACCGACGTCCATCGAGTTCCGCGACGAGCTGGCCCGTACGGCGACCGGCAAGCTGCAGAAGTTCAAGCTGCGCCAGCCCTACTGGGAGGGGCAGGAGCGGCAGGTCAACTAGCCCGGTCAACTAGCCTGCGCGCATGCCCAGCCTCGCCGACGTCGTCGACCTGCTGCACACCTGGTACCCGCCCCGGACGGCCGACTCGTGGGACGCCGTCGGGCTGGTGGCCGGCGACCCGTCCGCCGAGGTGGCGCGGGTGATGTTCGCCGTCGACCCGACGGTCGAGGTCGCTCGCGAGGCGGTCGAGTGGGGTGCCGACCTCCTCGTCGTGCACCACCCGCTGTTCCTCACGCCCGTCAGCTCGGTCGCCGCGGACACGCCCAAGGGGCGCACCCTGCACACCCTGAACGCTGGCGGTTGCGCGCTGCTGGCCGCCCACACCAACGCCGACCAGGCGGTCTCCGGCGTCTCGGAGTCGCTCGCGCTGGCGCTCGGGCTCACCGACCTCGCGCCCATCAGGCCGGCGCCGGCCGGACCGCTCGACAAGATCGTCGCGTTCGTGCCGGTCGAGTCGGCGGACGCCGTCCGCACGGCCATGACCGATGCGGGCGCGGGCCGGCTCGGGGACTACGACTCGTGCACCTGGACCGCGACGGGCGAGGGCCGGTTCCGCCCGCTCGACGGCGCCTCGCCCGCGATCGGAGCGGTCGGCGACCTCGAGGTGGTCGAGGAGGCCCGGGTCGAGGCGGTGGTGCCGCGCGGTCGTCGTACGGCGGTGGTGCGGGCGCTGCTGGCCGCCCACCCCTACGAGGAGCCGGCCTTCGACGTGGTCCCGCTCGCCGACCCCGGGCTGGCGGCCACCGGCACCGGGCGGATCGGCGCGGTCGAGGAGATGACGCTCGAGCAGCTCGCCGGGCGGGTCGCGGAGGCGTTGCCGGCAACGGCCCACGGCGTACGCGTGGCCGGCGACCCGCAGCGGCCGGTGCGGAAGGTCGCGGTGTGCGGCGGGGCGGGGGACTTCCTGCTCGACGAGCTCGCCCACAGCGACGTCGACGTCTACGTCACGAGCGACCTCCGGCACCACCGCGCGGCCGAGTTCCTCGAGCACGACGGGCCGGCCCTGGTCGATGTCGCGCACTGGGCAGCCGAGTGGACCTGGCTACCGACGGTGGAGGCTCGGCTGCGTCGGGAGATGGGCGATAGGGTCGACACCCGGGTCAGCACACGGTGCACCGACCCGTGGACGTTCCGCCACTGAAGCAGCAGGAGAGCCGTTGAAGGCCGATCCCACCCACCAGCACGCGCTCCTCGACGTCGCCGCGCTCGACTCCCGTGCCGCCCAGCTGCGGCACCAGCGGGGCCACCTCCCCGAGATGGCCGAGATCAGCACGCTGGAGGCCGAGCGCACCCAGCTGACCGACCAGGTGCGCGACGCGCGCATCGTCGTGGACGACCTCACCGTCGAGCAGACCAGGGCCGACCGCGAGGTCGAGCAGGTCAAGACCCGCCGTGAGCGCGACCGCTCCCGGATGGACAGCGGGCAGATCACCAACCCCAAGGACCTCGAGCGGATGCAGCACGAGCTCGTCTCGCTCGAGCGCCGGATCTCGACGCTCGAGGACGCCGAGCTCGAGGTGATGGAGAAGCTCGAGGAGGCGCAGCAGCTGCTCGCCGGCCTCGGCATCCGCGCCGAGGACATCGACGCCCGCCTGGCCGAGCTGGTCGCGGCGCGCGACGAGAAGCGCGTCGAGATCGACCGCTCGCTCGACGAGGTGTCGGCCGCTCGCGGCCCGGCGACCGAGGGCATGCCCGACGACCTGATGGCGCTCTACGAGCGGCTGCGCGAGCAGAAGGGCATCGGCGCCGCGCTGCTCCGGTCCCGCCAGTGTGGTGGCTGCAACATGACCCTCGACGCCTCCGAGCTGTCGCGGATCAGGTCCGCCCCGGCCGACGAGGTCATCCGCTGCGAGGAGTGCCAGCGCATCCTGGTGCGCACCGACGAGTCCGGCCTCTGAGGAGCTGACGCGTCGTGCGTTTCATCGACGCGGAGCTCGTGGCCGAGCGCAGCCGCATGTCGCTGCGGGCCCGCGTGGCCCGGCTGCGGGCCAAGGGCTGGGTGATCGGCCAGTGCGCGGTCGCCGCCGGCATCGCGTGGTGGCTGGCCGCCGACGTCTTCAACCACCGGTTGCCGTTCTTCGCGCCGATCGCGGCCGTGGTGTCCCTCGGGATGTCCTACGGCCAGCGCCAGCGCCGGGTCGCGGAGGTGACCGTGGGCGTGGCCCTCGGCGTCTTCCTCGGCGACGCGGCCACCCACCTGATCGGCTCGGGCGGGTGGCAGATCGCGGTGATCGTGGCCGCCGGCATGTCGATCGCGCTGCTGCTCGACGCCGGGCAGATCATGGTCATCCAGGCCGCCGTGCAGGGGATCGTGGTCGCCGCGCTGGCGCCCGCCCCGGGCGACGCCTTCCTCCGTTGGACCGACGCGATCATCGGGGGATCGGTGGCGCTCGTGGCGGCGACCGTCGTGCCACGCGCGCCCCTGCGCAAGCCGCGCGACCAGGCGGCCGTGGTCGTGCGCAAGATCGCCGAGCTGCTGCGCTCGTCCGCCGACCGCCTCGGTGACGGCGACGTCGACAAGGCGCTGGCCGTGCTGCGCGACGCCCGGTCCACCGACGCGCTCATCGCCGAGCTGCGGGCGGCGTCGTCGGAGGGGCTGTCGGTCGTGAGCTCCTCGCCCTTCCGGCGACGGCACGGCGAGCACCAGCGCCAGCTCGCCGAGCTCGTCGAGCCGCTCGACGTGGCCCTGCGCAACACTCGCGTGGTCGTGCGCCGGGTCGCGGTGGCCTGCTACCGCCGCGAGCCCGTGCCGGCGTCGTACGCCTCCCTGATGCGCGACCTGGCGGACCTCTCGGACCGGGTCGCCCACGAGCTGGTGGCCAACCGGATGGCCGAGGCGGTCATCGACGACCTCATCGCCCTCGGGCGCGCCACGGCGCAGGTCGAGCACAGCGACGACCTGTCCGCCGAGGTGATCCTGGCGCAGGTGCGCTCGATCGTCGCCGACATGCTGGCGCTGTGCGGGATGGACCCGCTCGAGGCGACGGACGTGATCCCGCTGCGCTAGCGGCCTCTGCTCGGGACGGTCTCCTGGACCACTCGRCAGCGCGCTCAGACCTCGGTGACCACCACGTCGAGCTGGGTGCCCTTGGCAGTGGGCTCGCCCATCTCGACGGTCCAGCCGAGCCGGGTGAGGGTGTCGGCGAGCGCCCTGGGCGTGCGGGGGTTGGCGCCGTCCTCGAGCAGCGCCCGGACGATGCGGCCCTTGGTCGCCTTGTTGAAGTGGCTCACGACCGACCGCTTGCCGGCCGACTCGTGGAGCACGCGCACGGTCGCGACGCGGCGGGCCAGGGACGCGTCCGGCCGCCAGAAGGCGGCGTACGTCCCGGAGCGGAGGTCGACGAGCAGGCCGGTGCCGACCGCCTCGGTGACAGCCTCGCCGAGGACCTCGCGCCACGCGCCGGCGACCGAACCGGTGCCGGGCAGGCCAGGAAGGGTGGCGTCGCCGGAGAGCCGGTAGGCCGGGATCCGGTCGCCGGGCCGCACGATGCCGAAGAGCGAGCTCGTGATCGCCACCCGCGCGGTCGCCCGGCGGCGGGCCGCGGGGGAGAGGGTGTCGAAGCCGAGGGCGTCGTAGAGGACGCCGGTGTAGATCGCGTCGGCGCGGGCGGTCGGGGCGCCCTCGAGGTCGGCGTTGCGCTGCACCAGGTCGCGCTGGGCGGGACCGAGGCCGAGCACCGCGGCGGCCTTGTCCTGGTCGTCGCCGCACAGCCGCACGAGCGACTCGATCAGCGTCGTCCGGGTGGTGGTCAGGGACGGCGAGGACAGCGAGCCGAGGTCGAGGGCCTTGCCGCGACGGGGAGCGGTCTTGCCCTCGCTGGGCGGCAGCAGGATCAGCACGGGCGCAAGCGTAGGGAGCGGCCGGGTTCGTCGGGTTCGCGGGTCTCGGTACGCCCTGACGCGACCTCGTGCCTCGCTCGCGGGGACACTCGACCTCCCGCCCCCGGCGTGGTGCGCGACTCCGTCGCTCCCGACTAGGGTCGTGACATGCCCAGCAACCGTGTGGTGAAGGTCCGCTCCAGCGGGGACAGCGTGACGGCACAGGAGATGCGCGACGGCATCGCCGCGATCCAGGCGGAGCTCGACGTCACGCCGACCTTCCCCCAGGCCGTCGAACGGGCGGCCGCGGAGGCGGCCGCGTCGCCMCGGCTGCCGGGGCTCGACCGCACCGACATCCCGTTCGTCACGATCGACCCCGAGTCGGCCCGCGACCTCGACCAGGCGATGCACATCGAGCGGTCGGGGGACGGCTACGTCGTGCACTACGCGATCGCCGACGTCGCGGCGTTCGTCGCGGCGGGTGACCCCGTCGACGTCGAGGCCAACCGCCGGGGCGAGACGCTCTACGGCGCCGACTCCAAGATCCCGCTGCACCCGACCGTGCTGAGCGAGGGCGCCGCCTCGCTGCTCCCCGACGAGGTGCGTCCGGCGCTGCTGTGGACGATCAAGGTCGACGAGACCGGTGAGGGCACCGACGTCGAGGTCGAGCGGGCGCTGGTCCGCTCGCGCGCCAAGCTGTCGTACGAGGGGGTGCAGGCAGACCTCGACGCCGGGAAGGCCGACGAGCTCATCGGCCTGCTCAAGGAGGTCGGCGAGCTGCGCCTCGCCCGCGAGGCCGCCCGCGGCGGTGTCTCGCTGCCGCTGCCCGAGCAGGAGCTCGACGAGACCGGCGAAGAGCACTGGGAGCTGGAGTTCCGGCGGCTGACGCCGGTCGAGACGTGGAACGCGCAGATCTCCCTCCTCACCGGGATGGCCGCTGCCTCGCTGATGGTCTACGCCCGCGTCGGCATCCTCCGCACCCTGCCGCCGGCGGACCCCCGTGACGTCCAGCGCCTCCACCGCACCGCGCGCGCCCTCGGCATCTCGTGGCCCGCCGAGCAGCTCTACCCCGACTTCATCCGTACGCTCGACCCGTCGAAGCCGACCCACGCTGCGATGGTCGTGGCGTGCACCCGTCTGCTGCGCGGCGCTGGCTACGTCGCCTTCAGCGGCGAGCTCCCTGAGCAGGCCCAGCACTCCGCGCTCGCCTCGGAGTACGCCCACGTCACCGCCCCGCTGCGTCGGCTCGCCGACCGCTACGCCGGCGAGGTCTGCGTCGCCCTGTGCGCCGGCACCGAGGTCCCGTCGTGGGTCATCGAGGCGATGGGCGGGCTGCCCGAGACCATGACCGAGTCCGGGCGCCGGGCCAACCGCTACGAGAACGCCGTCGTCAACCTCTGCGAGGCCGAGCTGCTCCACGACCGGGTGGGTGAGCGCTTCACCGCCGTCGTCGTCGACCTCGACGAGAAGAGCAAGCAGAAGGGCGACATCACCATCCAGGACCCCGCCATCGAGGCGCCGGTGACCAGCACCTCCGACCTCCCCCTCGGCGAGGAGATCACCGTCGAGCTGGCGGCGGCCGACCCGACGACGCGGACCGTGGAGTTCCGGCTGGTCTGAACGACGTACGGCGGCGCGTCGGACGACCACAACGTCGTACGCCCGAGGCGGGCCACGCCTGGAACCGGCGAGCCGGACGACTTCTGGTCGTCCGACGCGCCGGGTAGGTGAACCGGGCGGAGGCCGGCGACGTACGCCCGGGGGAGGAGGTGTCCCGTGGTCGGAGTGCGACGCGGCCTGGCCGTGTGCCTCGTGGGCGTGGTCGCCCTGCTCGACGTGCTCGACGTCGGACCCCCTGCGTGGGTCGTCGGTCTGGCCTGCGCCGTCGTGCTGGCGGTCGCGGCCGGCCGCCGGGCGACCGCCGACGGGGTCGCGGCCCTCGGGCCGGCGGACCTGGTCACGCTGACCCGGGCGACGCTGGCGTGCGGGATCGCCGCGCTGGTGGCGGAGGCCTTCACCGGGGCTGACGTCGTCGGCGTCCTGGTCCCGCTCACGGTCGTCGCGCTGCTGCTGGACCTCGTCGACGGCCGCGTCGCGCGTCGCGCCGGGTCCGCGTCGGCGTACGGCGCGCGCCTCGACGGCGAGGCCGACGCGTTCCTGATCCTCGTGCTCAGCGTGCTGGTCGCTCGGGAGCACGGTGCGTGGGTGCTCGGGCTGGGCGTGATCCGTTACGCGTACGCCGTCGCGGCGCGACTGCTGCCGTGGATGCAGCGGACGTTGCCGCCGCGCTACTGGCGCAAGGTGGTGGCGGCCTACGTCGGCATCGCCCTGACGCTCGCGGCGTCCGGCCTCGCGCCCGCAGCGACGACGTACGGCGTGCTGGTGGTCGCGGCGCTGCTGCTCGCGGAGTCGTTCGGCTGGGACGTGGTGTGGCTGTGGCGGCGTCGACTGAACCGGGCGGGTGCCGCGGACGTACTCCCTGCAAAGGTCCTCGAACACGGCAGGTGAGTGGCATGCGCGTCATCGCAGCGTTATCGGTGCTCGTCTCGGCGGCGGTGCACCTCTACCTCTGGCTCGACTTCGCCCGGGACGACGACTTCCTCGGACCGTCGTTCATGCTCAACGCGATCGCCGGTGCCGTGATCGCGGTCCTGCTGCTGGTGTGGCGGCACTGGGTGCCGGCGTTCCTCGCCCTCGGGTTCGGGGCGAGCACGCTGCTGGCCTTCGTGCTCGCCACGACGGTCGGCCTGTTCGGCGTCACCGCCAACTGGACCGGGTGGGCGGTGTGGGTCGCGGCCGCCGCCGAGGTCGTCGCGATCGTCGCGGGAGCGCGGCTGCTCGCCGCCGACAACCCGCTCGCCTCACGCGTCCAGTCGTAGGACCACCCGCCCGCTCGTGGTCCGCACCTCGACGCTGGCGATGTCGTCACGCGGGACGGACGTGGAGGCCGGGACCTCCATGGTGGCGCCGCTCAACGAGGTCCAGCTCCCGACCTGCTCGGACCGGCCGTCGGAGGCGGTGACGAACAACAGGTAGTCGACCTGCTCGGGCAGGTCCACCTCCACGGCGTCCTTGTCGTAGGTGCAGGTCAGCAGCATCCGGGTGCCCCAGGCGACGCGCTCGAGGCCGAGGCTGGCCTCGACGGGGACGTGGCCCAGCGGGGCCATCTCGTGCGTCTCGACCGGTTTGCCGCCGTCGGGCGACCCGGGCGACTGCGGCGAGGACGTGCTGGTGCCCGGCCCGGAGACCGGCGTGTCGGCGCGCTCCAGGACCGCAGGCACGGCGAGCGCCACCACGGCGGCTGCTGCGGCTGCGAGCCCGGCGACGACGAGGACGCGCCGGCGGCTGCGGACCTCGACCGCGCGGGTCACCGAGGGCAGCAGGGTCGCCGGGAGGGGCGGGTCGGCAGGCGGGTCCTCGAGGACGGCGGGGTCGACGAGGTCGAGCAGCCCGGGCATCCCGGCGAAGGAGCGGACCGAGCGCGAGCACTCGTCGCAGGTGTCGAGGTGGCGCTCGAAGTCGAGACGCTCCGCGGGACTGAGGGCACCGAGCACGTACGCCGCGTCGTCGTGCGCGTGGGGGCAGCTCGTCGGGGTGCTCATGCCGAGACCCCCATCTCCTCGAGCGCGAGCTTGAGCGCCCGCAGCGCGTAGTGGGTGCGGGACTTCACGGTGCCGGGCGGGACGCCGAGGCGGCGGGCGACCTCGGCGACCGGACGGCCGCGGTAGTAGCACTCCAGCAGCACGGTGCGGTGGTCCTCGGACAGGTGGGTGAGCGCCTCCGCGACGACCCACGACAGGAGGAGCTGGTCGTCGGCGTCGTCCTCGGTCGAGCGGCGCTGCTCGGGGACCTCCCCGACGGGGGTCTCGGGCCGGGCCTTCCGGCTGCGCCAGTCGTCGATGACGATGTTGCGGGCCACGGTGAAGAGCCAGGAGCGGACGGCTGCCGGAGGGCTGTGGAGGATCGTGCCGTGGCGCCAGGCCCGCAGCAGTGTCTCCTGGGTGACGTCCTCGGCGCGGCCGCGGTCGTTGCCGACGAGGCGCAGGCAGAAGCGCCAGAGCACCTCGGCGTGCTCGTCGTGCACCCGCTGCATCAGCGCGACCTCGTCCTTCGGCATCCCACCCTCCTCCTCGGGAGGACGGCGGCGTCGTCCGGATGGTTCAACGCGTGACCGCCCGAGCCGTCCCAGTGTGGCCCTCGGGGCCGTAGGCGCGGAGGAGCTCGTCACGGAAGGCGTCCATCCGCCACACCGGCGCGTGGTCCGAGGGCCGCATCCCGGGGTCCCAGCCCCACGGCGCGAGGGCCTCGACGACCCCCGGGTCCTTCGCGATGACCGTGACCGGCACGTCGTGGCCGGGGTCGCCGCCGGAGCCACCGGACACGATGGTCGCCGGCTGGTGGTCCCCGAGCAGGACCACCACCAGGTCGTCGTCGGCGTACGTCGAGAGGAACGAGACGACCGACTGGAGGGAGTAGACGATCGAGTGGGCGTACGCCGCGCGCACCCGCCCCGCGTCGGGCCAGATGTCGGCCTCGGAGGGCAGCGTCTCGGGCATCCCGGCGTAGACGCTCCCGTCGCCGACGGACTCCTGCGGCAGCAGGTCGGGGGTCCGCGACCACGGCGCGTGGCTGCTGATCAGGTCGATCTCGGCCATCACCGGCCGCCGGTCGCGCGGCGCGAGCTCGGCCTGCTGGAGCGCCTCGAGGGTGAACTGGTCGGGCATCGTCGGGTAGCCGAAGCGCGGCCCGCGGTAGCCGACGTTGCGCGAGTCGTAGACGTGGTCGAAGCCGTAGAACGCACCCTGCGGCCAGTCGCGGTCGTTGGCCGGGACCGAGGCGACCGTCCGCCAGCCGGCCCGGCCGAACAGGCTGGACAGGGTCTCGCGGTCGGTCGTGACGAGGTGGTCGTAGCGCTGCTGGCTGTCGACCCAGAGCCCGGACTGGAGCGTCGAGTGCGCGAGCCAGCTGATGGCGCCGAAGGTGGGGGAGGTGAGCCAGGCGCTGCGCGCGCGGTAGCCGGCGCGCCCGAGGCGGCGGGTGCCCTCGTCGAGCGTGGCCACCACGTCGGAGGAGAGGCCCGGGTCATCGATCGCGACCCGGCCGTAGCTCTCGACGAAGACCACCAGCACGTCCTTGCCGCGCAGCCCGGTGAGCAGGTCTGCGGCCGGGGTGTCCCGGGCGGGGTCGTCTGCCGCCGCGCGGGCGAACTCGCGCCGGTCGCGCAGCTGGGACGGCACCCGGGTCACCTGCGCGAGGGCGTACGACGCCGCGGCGTCGGAGGCGACCGGGACGGTGTCGGCGCGGATGCCGAGCAGGCTGAGCGCCAGCCAGACCGGCAGGAGCACCGCGACCGCGCGCACCGCGACCGGTCGGTGCCGGACCGCGGACCGGCAGACCCGCCGCAGCGCGAGCGGCACGACGAGGAGTGCGGCGAGCAGCACGAGCCCGGCGACCACCAGCAGGACCACCCCGAGCACTCCCGGGGCCGAGCCGCGGACGGTCCCGACGAGGTCGCTGGCGTAGCGCCAGTCGATCATCGGGTCGAACGGGCGGTTGAGCGCCTCGCTGAAGGCGAGGTCGAGAACCTTGAACACCGCGAGCACGCCGAGCAGCAGGCCGGCCGTCGCCACGACGACGCCGCGCACGCGCCGGGCGCGGTCGGGGAGCGCGAGCACCAGCGCGACGAGGACGACCAGCTCGACCGGGAGCCGCAGGAACGCGCTGGGCGACATCTCGTCGAGCCGGTCGGGAGCCGTGAGGACCACCAGCACGAGCCCCAGCGCGAGCAGGGTGAGGCCCGTCGCGGCGAGTCCACGCCACCGTTGAACCGTGGGCACGTCTGCTCCGTTCACTCCGGGTACGAGCACGTCGTCGAGGGATACGGGACCAGCGCCGTCGCGGTTCACCGGGCGAGGAGGAGCGGATGCGGGCACGGGCCTTCTGGCTCCGCGAGCCGGGCGCGGGCGAGATCCGTGACGTCGCGCTGCCCACCCCGCGACCGGACGACGTGGTCGTCCGCACGCTGCGCTCCGCGGTGAGCCGCGGGACCGAGAGCCTCGTCTTCGGTGGCCGGGTGCCGGCGAGCCAGCACGACGCGATGCGGGCGCCGTTCCAGGACGGCGACTTCCCCGGGCCGGTGAAGTACGGCTACCTCAACGTCGGTCGGGTCGAGGGGGGCCCGGCCGACCTGCTCGGTCGCGACGTCTTCTGCCTCCACCCGCACCAGACGGCGTACGTCGTCCCGGCCGAGGCGGTCGTGCCGGTGCCCGAGGGCGTGCCCGTGGCGCGCGCGGTGCTGGCCGGGATCGTCGAGACGGCGGTCAACGCGCTGTGGGACGCGCCGCCCCTGCTCGGCGACCGGATCGCCGTGGTGGGCGCCGGCGTCCTCGGGTGCAGCGTGGCGCGGCTGGCGTCCCGCGTGCCCGGCACCTCGGTGACCCTGGTCGACGTCGATGCGTCCCGCGCCGCGGTGGCCGACGCGCTCGGCGTGGACTTCGCGCTGCCCGACGACGCGCCGCCCGGGCGCGACCTCGTCGTGCACACCAGCGCGACGTCGGCGGGGCTGCAGCGCAGCCTGGACCTGCTCGCGGGCGAGGGGACGGTGCTCGAGCTCAGCTGGTACGGCGACGAGCCGACGACCGTGTCGCTCGGGGGCAGCTTCCACTCCGGGCGGCTCGCCCTGCGGGCCAGCCAGGTGGGCCGGGTGGCGCCCGCCCGACGTGACACTCGCACGACGGCGCAGCGGCTCGCACTGGCACTCGAGCTGCTCCGCGACGACGCGTTCGACTGCCTGCTGACCGGCGAGTCGCCCTTCGAGGAGCTTCCCGAGGTGATGCCGCGACTCGTCTCGCGCGAGCTGCCGGCACTGTGCCACTCGGTCACCTACCCGGCAGGTGCGGAGGAGGTCCCGTGTTCGGCGTGACCGTCCGCGACCACATGATGGTGGCGCACAGCTTCCGCGGCGAGGTGTTCGGGCCGGCGCAGGCGCTGCACGGAGCGACGTTCGTCGTGGACGCGACCTTCCGTGGCGAGGGCCTCGACGCCGACGGCATCCTCGTCGACATCGGCCGGGCAGCCGCAGCGCTCGCGGAGGTCGTCGGGACGCTGTCCTACCGCAACCTCGACGAGGAGCCGGTCTTCGCCGGAACCAACACCACCACCGAGGTGCTGGCCCGCCACGTCGCCGACCAGCTGGCCGACCGGATCGCCGCGGGCGACCTGGGTCCCGCCGACCACGTCGACGCACTGGCCGTGACGCTGCACGAGTCCCACGTGGCGTCGGCGAGCTACGAGAGGTCGCTGTGACCGCGGGTGTCCTGCACGTCCTGGTGCCACGGGGCGTCGACGACCCGCGGCGGCCGAGCGGCGGCAACACCTACGACCGACGGGTCTGCGCCACCCTGCGGGACCTCGGCCAGCAGGTCGAGGTCGGCGAGGTCGACGGCGGGTGGCCGTGGACGGCGGATGTCGGGCGGAGCGGCCTGCAGCAGGCCCTCGACGGGATCCCGGACGGGTCGGTCGTGCTCGTCGACGGGCTGCTCGCGTCCCGGCTCCCGGAGGTGCTGGTGCCGGCGGGTGCGCGGCTGCGGGTCGTGCTGCTGGTCCACCTGCCGGTCGGTGTCGACGACGTGCTGGCCCGGATCGCCGAGCGGCAGGTGGTCGCGGCCGCGGCGTCGGTGGTCACGACGAGCGCGTGGTGCCGGGACTGGCTGGTGCAGGAGTACGACGTCGCGCCGTCCGACGTGCACGTGGCGCACCCCGGCGTCGACCCGGCAGTCCTCTCCACGGGCACGCCCACGGGGACCAACCTCCTCTGCGTCGGGACGATCAGCCCGGTCAAGGGACAGGACCAGCTGCTGGCGGCCCTCTGCGACCTGCACGACCTGTCATGGCACTGCACCTGCGCGGGCGCCGACTCCGTCGACCTGGACTTCGCGGACCTGGTGCTCAAGACGAGCGCCGAGAGGGGGCTCGCCGGCCGGTTCGTGCTGACGGGCGCGCTGAGCGGCGACGCGCTCGAGGCGGCGTACGCCGGTGCGGACCTGCTGGTCCTGCCGAGTCGCGCGGAGACCTACGGCATGGTGGTGGCCGAGGCGCTGGCGCGCGGCCTGCCGGTCGTCGCGACCGACGTCGGCGGGGTGCGTGAGTCGCTGGGGGAGGTCCCGGGACGTGGGGTGCCGGGGATCCTGGTCCGCCCGGGGGATCCGGGCGCCCTGACCGCGGCGCTGCGCTGGTGGCTGACCGACCGGGGTCTGCGCGAGGAGCTCCGGGCGCGGGCCCTCGAACGACGCTGCCACGTGACGGGTTGGTCGATCACGGCCGCTCGCGTGGCCGAGGTCCTGCAGGGGGTGGCGGCGTGAGGAGGTCGTGGAGCCGGCTGGCGGGTGCGGCGATCCTCGGGGTGGTCGTCTGGCAGGTCGGCAGCGACTCGGTCGTCGAGGGACTGCGGTCGCTCGACGTGTCCGTGCTCCTGCTCGGCCTGGCGATCGCGGCGGTCACCACGGTCGCCTGCGCGTGGCGCTGGCACCTCGTGGCGCGCGAGCTCGGCGTGGAGATCGCGCTGCCCGCCGCCGTGGCGGCCTGCTACCGCGCGCAGCTGCTCAACACGGTCCTGCCCGGCGGGGTCCTGGGCGACGTTCACCGCGGGGTCGTGCACGGTCGCTCGACAGGGGAGACCGGGCGAGCGCTGCGGGCCGTCGGCTGGGAGCGGGTCGCGGGACAGGCCGTCCAGGCCGTCGTCGCGGTGCTCGTCGTGGGGCTGCTGCCGTCGCCCGTGCGCCCCGCCCTTCCCTGGGTGCTGGCCGGGCTCGTGATGGTCGCCGCCGTTGCGGGGCTGGCGGTCCGGTCGGCGCGGGGCGACGGCTGGTGGAGCCGGCTGGCCCGCACGGCCCGCGACGACGTACGCCTCGCGCTGCTCGTGCGCCGGGCCTGGCCAGGGGTCCTCGTCGCCTCGCTGGTGGCGCTCGCGGGCTACGTGGCGACGTACGTCGTCGCTGCTCGCGCCGTCGGCGTGCAGGCTCCCGTCTCGACGCTGCTCCCGCTGGTGCTCGTCGTGCTGGTCGCCGCTGGTCTGCCCCTCAACCTGGCGGGCTGGGGTCCGCGGGAGGGGATGGCGGCGTGGGCGTTCGCCGTCGCGGGGCTGGGCGCCGCGACGGGGGTGGCGACGGCGGTGGCGTACGGCGCGATGGTGCTCGTCGCGAACCTGCCCGGCATCGTCGTGGTGCTGGCGTCCGGCAGGCCGGCGACCGCGCCCGCGACGACAGGGGGGAGGGTCCGTGCCTGAGCGCCCGTACACGATCCTCAGCTGCAGCATCTCGCTCGACGGCTACCTCGGCGGCGCCACCCGCGAGCGGCTGGTGCTGTCCAACGACGCCGACCTCTGCCGGGTGGACCGGGTGCGGTCGGAGTGCGACGCGATCCTCGTCGGCGCCGGCACCGTGCGCGACGACAACCCGCGGCTGCTGGTGCGCGACCCCGTCCTGCGCGAGCGGCGACGCGCTCGGGGGATGGCCGAGTCGCCGACGAAGGTGACGATGACCAGGCGCGCCCGGCTCGACGCCGACAGCAACTTCTTCGCGACGGGCGACAGCGAGAAGATCGTCTACTGCGCCACCCCGTCCTTGCGCACGGCCCGCAGCCGGCTGGCGCACGTGGCGACCGTCGTCGACGGCGGGCCGGACGTCGAGGTGGACCGGCTCAGCGCGGACCTCCACGACCGCGGCGTGCGACGGCTGATGGTCGAGGGCGGGGGACGGGTGCACACCCAGTTCCTCACCGCCGCGGCCGCCGACGAGCTGCACCTGGTCGTCGCCCCGTTCTTCGTCGGCAGCTCGCAGGCACGGCGCTTCGTCGGCGACGGCGCCTTCCCCTGGAACCCCGGCCACCGCGCGCGGCTCGCGGAGACCCAGCAGATCGGCGACGTGGTGCTGCTGCGCTACGCCCTCTCGCCGCGCTTCGAGGAGACCGGATGAGTGTTGAACCCGTCCTGGGCCCCGTGCCGGTCGCGTCCGTGCGCCGCGCAGTGGACCTGCCGTTGCGGCTGGCCGACGGCACCACGGTGCCCGCCCGGCTGACCACCTTCCACGGCTTGGTCGACGGTCGGGAGCACGTGGCCATCGGGCTGGGGAGCCGTGCGTACGACGACGCCCGCCCCGTCGGCGTACCCCTCGTGCGGCTGCACAGCGAGTGCCTCACCGGCGACGTGCTCGGCAGCGCGCGCTGCGACTGCGGGCCCCAGCTGGAGGAGGCGATCCGCCGCGTCAGCCACGCCGGCGGCTACCTGCTCTACCTGCGCCAGGAGGGACGCGACATCGGGCTCTACAACAAGATCGACGCCTACGCCCTCCAGGACCGCGGGCTCGACACCTACGAGGCCAACCGGGCGCTCGGCTTCGCCGACGACGCGCGCGACTACACCGTCGCGGTGCAGATGCTCGAGGCCCTCGACGTCGACCGGCTCGACCTGCTCTCGAACAACCCCGACAAGGCCGCCCAGCTCGAGGCGGCCGGCCTGCGGGTCGAGCGCCGGGTGCGCACCGGCCTGCACCTGAGCCCGGTCAACCACGGCTACCTCGCCACCAAGGCCGCCGGTGGCCACGTGCTCCAGCTGCCGGGGCTCTGACAGCTACACGGCGCGACGGCGCATCGGGATGTAGAGCACGGCGGTCAGCGCGACCGCGAACGCCGACACCAGCGGGGCCGTCATCGCCAGCACCGATGCTCCGACCACCAGGACGGCGAGCGTGGCGGCCGCGTCGGCGGCCTGGCCGCGGGTGGTGGAGGGCCGGTTGCTCATCCCCTCACTGTGGGCGGGATCCCGACCTCGTGCACCGCACGGGTACCGCAGATCAGGCGGAGGTTTCAGGCAGGCCCTTCAGCATCGGGATGACCGTGGGCGGCATGCCCCCGCGTCCCACGACGGGTGTGGCTTCACCGCCCGGACGTAGGCTCTCGACATGGACCTCATCCTGATCCTGGTCGTCCTCGCGGTGCTCGGAGCGGTCGCTGTCGGTGCGTCGCGCCGCAACAAGGAGCGTGAGCTGACCCGGCGGGAGGACGAGCTCGCTCCGGTGAGGAAGCTGGCCTTCGAGGACATCACCGCGTTCGGTGAGGACCTGCAGCAGCTCGACCTGGAGATGACCGGGCACGAGCTCGACGCCGGTGCCACGGCCGACTACCAGCGCGCGCTCGACGCCTACGAGGCCGCCAAGACGGCCGGTGATGCGATCACCGGACCCGAGGACATCCGGCACGTCACGGGGATCGTCGAGGACGGTCGCTACGCCGTCGCGTGTGTGCGCGCCCGCGTCACGGGCGAGCCGCTGCCGACCCGTCGGCCGCCCTGCTTCTTCGATCCTCGTCACGGCCCCTCGGTGGACGACGTCCCCTACGTCCCACCGGACGGCGTCGAGCGGGACGTGCCCGCCTGCGCCCTGGACGTCGAGCGCGTCCGCGCCGGCGCCGAGCCCGACGTGCGCAAGGTGATGGTCGGACCACAGCGAGTCCCGTACTGGCAGGGCGGCCGCGCCTACGAGCCCTACGCGATGGGCTACTTCGGCGCCTTCGGCCCGATGACCTGGATGTTCATGGGCGGCATGATGTTCGGCGACCTCGGTGGCGGCTACGACGGCGGGGGTGACGGTGGTGATAACGGCGGTGACGGCGGCGGCGACGGGGGCGACGGCGGTGGCTTCGACGGTGGTGGCGACGGCGGCGGGTTCGACGGCGGGTTCGACGGCGGCGGCTTCGACATGGGCTTCTGAGCCGTCCGTGCCGCGTCACGTCCCCGGTTCACGGGATAAGCGCGGCCATCCGTCCTGACCCGGGCAGGAACGCCCCAGGCTGGCTCCCAGACCCGCTGGCGCGCGTCGCGCGGCTGGGGACCGGTGAGGAGGGGTTCACGTGGCGATCGCCATCATGCATCCCGGAGCACGACTTCTCGCGCCCGCCCTGGACGCCTTGGCGGATGTCGCGTCCGGTGACTGGTCCAGCGCCGCACGCATGTGTGCCTCCCGGCTGACCGATCCCAGTGCCTGCGCGCTCGATCTCGACACCGCCGCCACTCGCGCCGGCGTCGTCCGCGACCAGCGCCAGCCGTACCGGTACCGGGTGCACCACCGGATGCTGGTCGTGGAGGAGCACCCGGATCTGCTCTGCGCCGCCCTCGACCTGCAGATGAGGCTGTGGATGGGGCAGTGGGACGCGCTCGAGCTGGTCGCCCCGTCCAGTGGCAGACCGGCGCAGGACTGGCGGGCATCAGAGGTGCTCGAGGTGCGCGTCCGCCACCAGCGTCCCGACGGCTGGTCCAGTCGGCTGTACGCGTGCCAGAACCTGTCCGTGGCGCCCACGACCGCACGGCTGGCGCACCACGTCCTGAGGAAGCTCGACGGCGGCGTCGTGCTCCATCGCTACGACGTGCCGGCCGGACCCGCAGCAGTGCACGTCGGCTAAGTGTCCTGCGCAGGCACCGGCCGGGCAGGCCGGTCAGTCCAAGCGGTAGGGGCTGGGGCCCGGCACCCAGGAGACCGCGTGCGCGGCCGCGTACGCCTCGACCGCGGTCCGGATGGTCGGGTAGAAGCGGTCGTCGCTGAGGGCTGCGAGTCCGTAGCTCCCGACCTTGGCCTGCACGGCGTCCTTGAGCTCGGCGAAGACCAGCCGCGTACCGGCCTGTTCGAGGTCGGTGTCGAGGTCGGCGAGCATGTCTGCTGCGGTGGTGTCGACGTCGGTGATCGGTTCCGCCGCGATGATGACCCACACAGGCCGGGGCTCGATGGCCGCGAGACGGCGCACCTGGTTGCGGAACGTGCGTGCGTTCGCGAACAGCAGCGGTGCGTCGAAGCGGTAGATCGCGAGACCGGGCAGGTGCTGGGAGGTCTCGCGGTAGGCGGTGTCGTGGTAGCCGCGGACGCCACCCGATCGGCCGAGGAGGGCCTGGTGGGGCCACCAGAGCCGGCGGAACACGTTGAGGATCGACAGGCCGACGGCGGCGGCGATGCCGTACAACACCCCCAGGAGGGCGACGCTGAGGAAGGCGACGAGGGCGAGGATGAAGTCGGAGCGGCGTTGGCGCCGAAGCCGACGCAGTCCCGCGATGTCGGCGAGGGACAGGGATGCGGCGATGACGACTGCTGCGAGCGCCGGCTGCGGAAGGTTGCGGAGCAATCCGGGCGCGGCGACGAGCAGGGTGACGACTGCTGCAGCTCCGACCAGGCCGGTGACCTGGGTTCGCGAGCCGCTCTGGAATGCGACCGCGGTCCGCGATCCGCTGGCGCTGACGGGGAACCCCTGGAAGCACCCCGCGGCGATGCTGGCCGCGCCGACGCCGATCATCTCGCGGTTCCCGTCGATCTCCTCCCCGGTCTTGTCGGCGAACACGGATGCGTTCGAGATGGTGTCGGTGAGTGAGACCAGTGAGATGCCGAGCGCGCCGGCGAACAGAAGGCCCAGGTCGCCGATCGGCACCGTCGGAAACGTGAGTGGTGGGAAACCCGACGGGAGCTCCCCGATCAGGTCGACACCTCGGTCCGCGAGATCGAACACCGCAACGGCAGCGATCGCGAGGACGACGGCGGCGAGCACGGCCGGGAAGATCGGCCACAGGCGCTGAAGTCCCACGATCAGGACCAGGCATGCTGTCCCGACGGCCAGCGAGGCTCCGACGGTCTCTCCGTCACCGACCGCCTCGGCGAACGCGACCGTCTCACCGATCAGGCCGTCCGCATCGACGGAGAACCCGAACAGCTTGGGGAGTTGGCTCACGAGGATCGTGAGCGCGAGGCCGTTCATGTACCCGATCTGGGTCGGCTTCGACAGGAGGTCGGCGATGAAGCCGAGGTTGAACACGCCGGAGAGCACGGTGATCGCACCGACCATGAGGGCGAGCACGGAGGCGTAGGCGACGGCGGCCTCCGCGTCTCCCTCAGCTGCGACCAGCGGAACGACGACCGCAGCGATCATCGGGCCGAGCGACGAGTCCGGGCCGAGGACGAGCACCCGGGACGGGCCGAACAGCGCATAGCCGAGCAACGCGAGGATGGTCGTGTACAGACCGGTGATGGCGGGCAGGCCAGCCAGCTCGGCGTACGCCATCCCCTGCGGGACCAGCAGCGTGGTGAGCACGAGACCGGCGACCAGGTCCTTGCCGAACAGGGCCGGCCGGTAGGACCGCAGCATCGCCAGCCCCGGCATCGTGCGTGAGAGGGTCACGACACGAGAGGTTGGTTGCGCCGCCACTGCCGCTCCTCTCGGTCGGCCTCCCCGCCCGGCACGGGCCCGCTCGTCACCCGAGGACACCACCCCCGGAAGCCGGTCGCACCCCCTGAACCGGGTGACTTCCTCGACCGACCAGCCCAGGTGCCGCGGCACCAGGTCCTTCGCCGGGCACGGCTGGCGCCGTGCGGCCTCCAGCACCCGCACGTCAACGACGACGTAGCGGTGTGAGGAGTGGGTCGGCCTGTAGGCCGGGAACGGGCCTCGCCTGCGGAAGAACGCTGGTTGGCGGTGACTGCGTGCCGCTGACCTGCGAAAACGTCTCAATGACCGTTGGTGGCTGTTGGCTGTTTATGACTCTCTTGAGGACTGCCCGCGGACTGGCCGTTGGTCAAACGAGAACGGGATTAGCCGCTAGGGGGCACCGCCCTTCAAGCTGCTACGACGCCGTCAGTCGAATTGGCGCGTCACCAGTGCGTCAAGACGGGTGAGCTGGAATGTCATGCTCGCGGTAAACGACGGAATCGGAAGATAAGTGGTGTCGCTCTCGCAATACGCGCTGACCGTGAGCGGCCCTGTTTCTAGGGAGACTCGTTCATCCGTAGAGATGTAGTTCAGGCTTCCGTCGGCTCCGCCAAGATACTGATCCCCGCGCTGAAGCGACACGCCCATGTACTTGCAGCTGCTGAAATCACCGTCGATCTTGAGGTCCAAGGGCTTGATCTCAGTCAACCGCGGAATGACCTCTGTGGAGGTGGCGATCACGGTCTGACCCCTGGACCCTGTGCCGTCGCTAGTGAAGGCAACATCCCAACGCAGCACCTCATCGGGACCCCCGCCTGCCGGTCCCACGTCACCCTTGGGGCCTTGTGAGCCGGTCGCGCCGGCGTCCCCCTTGGCGCCCTGCGGCCCAGCCGGGCCGGAGGCACCAGCGGGACCGGTCGGCAGCCCACCGCTGATGTCGGCGGCTGTCAAAGAGCCGTCCTTCACGTCCTTTGAGGTAAGGGTGCTGTTCTTGATGTCCTTGCCCGTCAGCGAGTTGTCCGCGACGTCCTTCGTGCCGATGAGTCGCTGTGCAACCGCCCCCGTCCCGGCGCTCGCGACAACGACGGCCGCTAGGGAAAGGGCGGCCAATGGCACGCTGAGTCGCTTGAACATGTGATCCCCCACTGCCGAGACGAAGTTGTGTCGAGCGTGAGGTTAGGTGGTGTCTGGCTGGCATGTCTCCGCTTCCAGCGAGGTCGCGGCTAGGCGCTCTCTGAATCGTCGCCTTCTGCCCACCATTCGCGGTCGCGCTCCTCGAGCAGTGGATGGGATACGGCCGCGGCGAGCGCGTGCATTCAGGGCGACTACCGAGCGGTCCACGATGGCAGCAGCGGTCGGCGCTGGGAGCCATTCGTGCTCTACATCGGGCGGCTGCGGTCCCCGTGGGCGCGGAGCACGCGGCATCGCACGACGATCCCTCAAGCTCTCGACCTGGGTCCGATGGAGTCGGGGACGCTCCTCGCGCGGCGTGAGATCGCCGCGGCGAAACCATTCTAGGGACGGCTGACATTTGCACGCCAAGAATTCCCGCGGCCTCACGCACGGTGATCCACTCGGACATAGCGGAAGGCTAGTCCGTCAGTGCAGCGACGTAGCCTTTGTCGCATGGCTGCCRGCATGACTCCGGGAGAGCGGGAGACACTCGCCGAGCRGGTATCCAACACTCGCTCGGCAGGCTGCACACGGCACCGCAGACGCACACGGCAAAAAGCCCGCGGACTGGGCGGACGTCCTGCGAGAGCCGGAGCCGGAGCCGTCGCCTCCGCCCGTGCGTCACTGCTGGTACGACGGCCCAAACGGCCGCCAAGCCGCGTTGCTGCTCGAGTGGCGCAACGTCGGGGGGCACTACGACGGTCGTATCGCAGTGGCCGCTGAGGAGCTGGGCTGGGGCATTGTAAAGATGTGGGTCAGCTGGGGATGCTGTCCCCCGTCACTCCTCGATCAGCTTCGCGCCCTCTGCCGTGTTGAAGGCAATGCCGATGAGAAGCTCGAGAGTTTGCTCGAGCCATCCAAAGATGACGTAAGCGGCCAAGGCCGAGACGGCGCCGTAAACGACGAGAATTCCGAAGCCGATCGCAGTGCCGCTCATCAGTCCGCCCACGAGTGCGCCGAGCGCGATCAGCATCACCAAGATGGTCCGGAGCGTGGCGATACTCCCCGTAAGGCGCCTGGCGCCTGACGTGTCGCAGTGGCCAGCCATCTGAGCCGTTTGAGTCATGTCATCCCCGCTTCTCGATTGCGTGCTCGGAAACGCTATGACGCGGTTGCCGTCCCCCGCTGGCGAATGGGTCGAGTGCTAGCGCGGATTGGCGCACCAACTGGTGTTCGCAGGAATCAGGCTTGCCAAGTATCGCCTGCTGGTAGACAGGCCGCCCGCAATGTCGGTCAGTGACGCAATAGGCGCGACCCGCCGCCACCCGGTGCGTCAGTCGGCGCTGCGGCTGGGCTGGGCTGGGCTGGAAGAGCATTGAGTGCCGCAACAGCGCTCGTATCGCCGTAGCGGCCCTCGAGCCCGATGGTTAGGCCATCGTGGACATGTGGGTGGATCAGGGGACGCTGTCACCGGCCTAGCAGTGAGACCAGAACCTCCGCCCCCGGGGGTACGAGAAGGCGAAGGGCTGGAGCCTGCCAATATCCCGCCCATGTGGTGGAACGCATTACTCCCCGTCCTCTCGCTACTTGTGGGCGCCGGCCTCTCTTACTGGGCTGAGCAGCGGCGGTACCGAGCGACACGTAGAGACAGCGCCGAGGACTCCCTCCGCGCCCAGCGCGGTGCGGCGTACCGAGAGTTTGTACGAGCCGCGCACACGGCCGCGCACCTGATGGGTCGCGCCTCGACTGGCTGCCCCACCCCCTTGACGGACGACAAGGCCGCAGTCCTGTCCCGCGTGGACAGCGAAGTGTCTCGAGACCTCTATGAGCTGGAGTTGTTTGCGGGTGAGGTTGCGCTCGAAGCGGCTCGAGTGGTCCGCGCAAAGCTCGCCGAGTTCCGGGAAGTTGTCATGCGAGGCACCCGCTACATGAGCGACGAGTACCGCCAGGCGCTTGGCGAGTACCAGACCGCAAGAGCCGCGCTGCTATCAGCCGCTCGAGCCGAAATTCTCTGACACCTGCAGCAGCCGTTCTCCTCCCGTCGGGGTGCGCAACCACATTCACCCGCTGTGATCAGGCCCACGCGTTCGAGTGCCAGCGCGGGTAGTGCTCTAGGGACACCGAGGGGTTTTGGGCGCCCGAGGTGACGGTGTGGATCATCGAGCCCGCCGCGTCGTACAGGTGGGAGACCTGGTGGCACAGCACCAGATCGGCGGACACGGTAGGGCTGTTGCCGGCACGGAGAGAGCGTCAAGTCGGTGCAGGCAAGGCTCGGGCACGCCTCGGCCGCGGAGACCCTGGACACGTACTCACCCCTGTGGCCCGACTCGGACTACCGCACGCGCGAGGCTGTCGACCTCGTGCTCGGCGCTCCCGCGGACTTGCTGCGGACTGGTGGCGCGGCTGATGCCTCCGGTGCAGGTCAGAGGCTTACGAGGAGTGGGTCGGCCTGTAGGCCGGGTTCTGTCCCGCAATGCGGGGGCGACCATCCATCTGCGACGACCGTTGCCGGCCGCCTGGTGCGATCTACCCGGATGCTCGGGCGGGCCGCCCTCGAACGCATCCTGTCTGATCTTGCTCCGGGTGGGGTTTGCCTAGCTGCGCCGGTCGCCCGGCGCACTGGTGGTCTCTTGCACCACCGTTTCACCCTTACCGGTCCGAGGACCGGCGGTCTGTTCTCTGTGGCACTGATCCCGCGGGTTGCCCCGGGTGGCTGTTGGCCACCACCCTGCCCTGTGGAGCCCGGACCTTCCTCGACCCACCACGCCAGGACGAACCAGGAGCGGCGAGCCGCGGCCGCCCGGCCGACCCACTCGGGGAGGAGTCTAGGGGTGCGTCAGCACCTCGGCGCCATCCTCGGTGACGAGCAGGGTGTGCTCGAACTGCGCGGAGCGACGGAGGTCCTTGGTGACGACGGTCCAGCCGTCGTCCCACATGTCGTAGTCGGGCGTACCGAGGTTGAGCATCGGCTCGATGGTGAACGTCATCCCGACCCGGATCTCGTCGTCGAAGCGCTCGTCGTCGTAGTGGGGGATGATCAGGCCGGAGTGGAACGAGGTGCCGATGCCGTGGCCGGTGAAGTCGCGGACCACGCCGTAGCCGAAGCGCTTGGCGTACGCCTCGATCACCCGGCCGATGATGTTCACCCGGCGGCCGGGCTTGACCGCCTTGATCGCCCGGTCGAGGGCCTCCTTCGTGCGCTCCACGAGCAGCCGCGTCTCCTCGTCGACGTCGCCGGCGAGGAAGGTCGCGTTGGTGTCGCCGTGCACGCCGCCGATGAACGCGGTGATGTCGATGTTGACGATGTCGCCGTCCTCGACGACGCGGGCGTCGGGGATGCCGTGGCAGATCACCTCGTTGACGCTCGAGCACAGCGACTTCGGGAAGCCGCGGTAGCCGAGCGTCGAGGGGTAGGCGCCGTGGTCGCAGAGGAACTCGTGACCGATGCGGTCGAGCTCGTCGGTGGTGACACCGGGTACGACGTGGGAGCCGACGAGGTCGCGGGCCTGGGCGGCGAGGCGGCTGGCGACCCGCATGCGCTCGATCGTCTCGGCGTCCTTGACCTCCTCGCCGGTGAACCGCTGCGGCGCCGGCCGGTCGACGTACTCCGGGCGGGCGATGTGGGCGGGCACGGCACGACGAGCAGATACCTCTGCGGGGGATACGACAGGCACGCCGCGAGTGTATTTCACAGGTCTCGATATGCCCTCTCGCGACCTCGTTCCTCGGTCGCGGGGCTACTCGACCTCCCGCCACACGCCGTGCGCGACTGCGTCGCGCCCGGCTAGTGCATTTCACAGGTCTCGATATGCCCTTTCGCGACCTCGTTCCTCGGTCGCGGGGCTACTCGACCTCCCGCCACACGCCGTGCGCGACTGCGTCGCGCCCGGCTAGTGTCGTGACATGAGCGAGAACGAATACTGGTTCTGCCTGACGCACCACGCGGTGGAGGGCAGGGACGGCTGCAAGAACAGCGACCGCCTCGGCCCCTACGCCACGGCGGCGGAGGCCTCGCGCGCCCTCGAGAAGGTCGAGGAGCGCAACGAGGAGTGGGACAACGACCCGAAGTGGAACGACGACGGCGCCGGCTCCGGCGACGGCGTCACCGACGGCACGCCGGACAACTGATCACTTCTTCTTGTTCTTCTTGCCCTTGACGGGGTTGGCCGCCTGAGCGACGTCGGCAGCGGCACGGACGCTCTTCAGCTCCCGCTTGGTGTTCTTGTCGAGGGTCTTGGTGAGCTCGGCGATCGCCGCCTCGTACTGCTTGCTCACGCGCGCGGCGGTCTCGGCCGCCACCCGCTCCGCGGTGTCCTGCGCGACCTTCTGGACCATCGCCGCCGTCGACATCGCCTGGGCGCCGACGTCGGCGGCGCGCTCGGCGTGCGACCGCCGCGCCGCGGCCGCCACGGGCTTGTCGGACCCGGTGGTCCGCGCCGTCGCGCTCGCCGTCGACGTGGCGACCGTCGCCTTCTTCGTGGGGGCCTTCTTCGCCGTCGACTTCCGGGCCGGTGCCTTCTTGCTCGTCGCCTTGGTGGCGGTGCTCTTGGCAGCGGTCTTGGTCGTGGCCCTGGTCGCGGTCTTCTTCGTGGCGCCGGCCTTCTTCGCGGCGGTGCTCGTCGACCTCGTGGCCGTGGACTTCGTGGCCGTCGACTTCTTCGCGGGGGCCTTCTTCGCGGGGGCCTTCTTCGCGGGGGCCTTCTTCGCGGCGCCCGTGGCGGACGACGTCGTCTTCTTCGCCGGAGACTTCCTGGCAGTCGACTTCTTGGCGGTCGACGTCTTCGCCGTGGTCTTCTTCGCGGTGGACGGGGTGGCTGCCGTCTTCTCTGCCGGGGTCTCGCTCACGGAGGTCTCCTCGCGTCGTCGGGATGCCTGATCCTGCCGCGCGGAGCGGACGTTGTCACCGGCCCGTAGGTGTGGGTGCCGACGCCCGCCGTGCGCGAGGCGTCAGAACGTGTGGTCGGCGCCCGGGAAGGTGCCGCCACGGACGTCGTCGGCGTACGCCTTCGCCGCCTCGAGCAGCACGCCGTGCACGTCGGCGTACTGCTTGACGAAGCGCGCCATCCGGCCGGTGCGCAGGCCGAAGGCGTCCTGCCAGACGAGGACCTGCCCGTCGCAGCCGGCGCCGGCGCCGATGCCGATCGTCGGGATGGTCAGCTCCTTGCTGATCTGCTCCGCGACGTCGCCGGGGACCATCTCCATGACGACGGCGAACGCGCCCGCCTCCTGCACGGCGCGGGCGTCGGCGATCACGCGGTCGCTCGCGTCACCGCGGCCCTGGACGCGGTAGCCGCCCAGGGTGTGCTCGGACTGCGGGGTGAAGCCGATGTGGGCCATGACGGGGATGCCGCCCTGCGTGCACTTCTCGATGACGGGCGCCATCTCGGCGCCGCCCTCGAGCTTCACGCAGTGTGCCCCGGCCTCCTTCATGAAGCGGACCGCGGTGAGGTAGCCCTGCTCGGGCGAGGCCTGGTAGCTGCCGAACGGCAGGTCGCCGACGACCATCGCGCGCTTCACCGAGCGAGCCACCGCGCGGGTGAGGGGGAGGAGCTCGTCGACCGTGACCGGGAGGGAGGTCTCGTTGCCGAAGACGTTGTTGCTCGCGGAGTCGCCGACCAGGAGCAGGTCGATGCCCGCCTCGTCGAAGGTCGCGGCGGTGTACATGTCGTACGCCGTCAGCATCGTGATCTTCTCGCCGCGCTCCTTCATCTCCCGGAGGTGATGGGTGCGGACCCGCTTGGCGGGGGCGGACTGCTGCGATGCAGCCGGGCCGGAACCGTAGGGGGCGGTCTCTTCAGGCATGGTCACTCCTCGTCATCTCGCGGCTCCCTGATGGAGTCCACGGACCACTTGTCAGGCTAGTGCCGACCCGTGGGTACGGCGCTGTGGTGACGGTCACGCTCAGCGCGGTGACACCCGGAGGACGCGGTCGCTCACGCCGTTGTCGGTGGTGACGAGCAGGTCGCCGTCGCGAGCCGACGTGATGGACCGAAGCCGGCCGAAACGCTGCAGCCGGGGCGGGCGGGTGACCGAGGTGAGGTTGCCGGCCGCGTCGAAGCGCAGGAACAGGACCTCGGAGCCCTTCAGCGCGGCGACGGCGAGAGTGCCCTCGAGCGTGCCCCACTGCGATCCCCGGACCCAGGCAGCGCCCGAGGTCGCGATCGTCGGTTCGCCGGAGGACCACGCCGCCTCCTGCTGGTCGCCCGGCAGCGACTGGTCCGTCATCGGGACCGACTCGTCGTAGCCCGGGACGGGGTTCCAGCCGTAGTCGCCGCCGGCGACGAGCAGGTTGACCTCGTCGTCGCGGTAGCTGCCGTGCTCGACCGACCAGACCGAGCCGTCGTCACGCTGGGCGAGGCCCTGCACGTTGCGGTGGCCGTAGGTCCACACGAAGCGCCGCGCGCCGCTTGCGTCGGCGTACGGGTTGCCGGCCATCGGTGCGCCGGTGCCGCGGTGCACGCGCAGCACCTTGCCGCCGAGCGAGTCGAGGTTGCGCGGGTTCGTCCCCACGGCGGCGTCGCCGGTGCCGACGAAGAGGGCGTCGCTGTCGCGGTCGAGGAGCAGCCGGCAGCCGCCGTGGCGGCCCGAGGTCGAGGGGAGGCCGGTGAGGAGCGTCCGGCGGCCGCTGAGGCGTGTCCACTTCTTGTCGACGCGCCAGCGGCTGACCTGCACGTGGTTGCCGCCCTTCGCGCTGCCGTGGCACGCCCACAGCGTCCGCGCGCCGGGGTCGACCGCGAGCGACATGAGCCCGGTCTCGCCGGAGACCCACACCAGCTTCGACAGGTCGGCGAGCGTGCGCCGCTTGCCCTTGCGTACGACGCTGAGGCGGGCGCGGTCGCGCTCGGAGACGACGAGCCGGCCGCCCGTGGCCTGCTGGACGTCCCACGGGTTCTGGAGGCCACGCGCGGCCGTGCGCACCTGCAGCTGCGGGGCGCGCGCCTCCTGGTGGCCTGTGACGTCAGCGGCTGCGACCGACGGCGGTGGCCCCGTCAGCACACCGCCGGCGAGGGCGCCGGTCGCGAGGACCGTGGCGAGGGACAGGGGCAGGCGGGTGGTGCGGAGGCTGTGGCGCACGCGGGCGACGCTACGGCGACGGCGGCCACGAGGTAAAGGTCTGCCGAGCGAGCTGGATCCCCACGCGGGTGGTCTCGTAGCCGAGCCGGGTGTTGAGGGCGCGCATGGCGGCGTTGCCGTCCTGGGTCCAGGTGTAGACCTCGTCGATGCCGTGCTCGGCGGCCCAGGCGAGGGTGATCAGCTTGAGGTGGACCGCGAGGCCGCGGCCGCGCCAGTCGCGGCGTACGGCGGTGAGGCCGTTCTCCGCGCGGATCGGCTGGTCGGCGTCGCGACCGAGCCCGGCACACCCGACGACCTCGCCGCCGTGGAGGGCGAGGAACATCGGGTCGACCAGCCAGTCGCGCGCCCACCGCTCGGGGCTGACGTCGAGCGGGGTGTCGACGGCGAAGTCGGCGAGTACCTCGAGGCCGAAGCGCTCGTACGCCGCCTCCCACAGCCCGGGACGATCCTGCGCCGTGACGACCTCGACGCCCTCGGGCCTCGGCGTGACCTCGACCGGGCCGTGGAGGTGGCCGTGTAGGTGGAAGGTCTGCTCGACCTCGCGGTTCACCTCCTCGAAGCCGAACCGACGGGCGAAGGCCACCGAGCCCTCGTCGTCGGCACCGGCACGCAGCGTCGCCACGCCGAGGTCGACGACGTGCGCGGCGAGGCGCTCGAGAAGGGCCGTGCCGACGCCCCGCCGGCGATGGGCCTCCAGCACCCGCGGGACCACCGAGCCGCCGCCGCTCGTGTCGGAGGGCTGGGCCAGTCCGTGCCCGACGACCTCCCCGTCGATGCGGGCCAGGAGCATGAGTCGCTCGGGCTTGTCACCCTCCCGCAGCTCGGCGAGCGACTGGGTGCGCTCGTAGGGGATCACCGCGATCCGCACGCGCCGCCACTCGTCGTAGTCGTCATCGGTGACGCACGGGCTGATGTCGAGGGCCATGGGGGGAGCCTGTCCCGCTGGGCTCGTAGTAGTCCAGTGAGTTGTGGCTCTCATCCGGGCGCCCAGACAGCCACTTGCCACTGGACTACCTGCGCTGGGCGACCGTTTCCCGGTGGACTACCCCCGGGCCGAGGAGCAGGATCCCTAGAGTGGCGGCGTGGACTTCTACTCGGCCTACGCCCAGGGCTTCGCCCGCATCGCGGCAGTGACCCTGCCGGTGCACCTCGCCGATCCCGTCGCCAACGCAGCTGTCGTGATCGAGCAGGCGCGAGCCTGCCACGACGACTCGGTCGCCGTCGCGGTCTACCCCGAGCTGTGCCTGACCGGCTACTCGGTCGACGACCTGTTCCTGCAGGACACGCTGCTGGCGACGGTCGAGGAGGCGCTCGCCGAGATCGTGGCGGCGAGCGCCGACCTGATGACCATGCTCGTGATCGGCGCGCCGGTCGTGCACGGCAACCGGGTCTTCAACGCGGCCGTCGTCGTCCACCGCGGCTCGATCCTCGGCGTCGCCCCGAAGTCCTACCTGCCCAACTACCGCGAGTTCTACGAGCGGCGCTGGTTCGCACCGGGCGACGACCGCGAGCTGGAGTGGATCACCGTCGCCGGGCAGGACGTCCGGTTCGGCCCCGACCTGATCTTCCGGTGCCTCGACGTCCCCGGCCTCGACCTGCACGTCGAGGTGTGCGAGGACATGTGGGTGCCCGTGCCACCGAGCGCGGAGGCCGCGCTGGCCGGCGCGACGGTGCTCGCCAACCTCAGTGGCTCACCGATCACGATCGCCCGCGCGGAGGACCGGCGGCTGCTGGTCCGCAGTGCGAGCGCGCGCTGCTCGGCGGCGTACGTCTATGCCGCGGCCGGGCAGGGCGAGTCGACGACCGACCTGAGCTGGGACGGCCAGACGATGGTCTACGAGTGCGGCTCGCTGCTCGGCGAGAGCGAGCGGTTCCCCGACGGGCCGCGCCGCACGGTCGTCGACGTCGACCTCGACCTGGTCCGCCAGGAGCGGATGCGTCAGGTGACCTTCGACGACAACCGTCGCACCCACCACGAGCGGGTCAACCGGTTCCGCACCGTCGAGTGGGAGCTCGAGCCGCCGACCGGCGACATCGGTCTGCTGCGCAAGGTCGACCGCTACCCGTTCGTGCCCGACGACGCCGAGCGGCTCGCCCTCGACTGCTACGAGGCCTACAACATCCAGGTCACCGGGCTCGAGCAGCGGCTCAACGCCATCGGCTCGCCCAAGGCCGTGATCGGCGTGAGCGGCGGCCTCGACTCGACCCATGCGCTCATCGTCGCCTGCAAGGCGATGGACCGGCTCGGCCGCCCGCGCAGCGACGTGCTCGCCTTCACGATGCCCGGCTTCGCGACGGGGGAGACCACCAAGTCCTACGCCACCCGGCTCTCGCAGGCGCTCGGCGTGACCTTCGAGGAGCTCGACATCCGGCCCGCGGCCGAGCAGATGCTCAAGGACCTCGGCCACCCTTACGGCCGCGGCGAGAAGGTCTACGACGTCACCTTCGAGAACGTCCAGGCCGGCCTGCGCTACGACTACCTGTTCCGGCTCGCCAACCAGCGCGGCGGCATCGTCGTCGGCACCGGCGACCTCTCCGAGCTCGCGCTCGGGTGGTGCACCTACGGCGTGGGCGACCAGATGTCGCACTACACGGTCAACGCCGGCGTCCCGAAGACGCTCGTGCAGCACCTGATCCGCTGGGTGATCAGCCACGGCGAGTTCGACGAGGCCGTGGGCCAGCTGCTCGGGGAGATCCTCGAGCTGGAGATCACCCCCGAGCTGATCCCCGTCGAGGAGGGGAAGAAGCCGCAGGCGACGCAGGACACGGTCGGGCCCTACAACCTGCAGGACTTCACCCTCGCGCTGGTCGTGCGCCACGGATTCCGGCCGCGCAAGATCGCGTTCCTGGCCTGGCACGCGTGGAAGGACCTCGAGTCGGGCGAGTGGCCGCCCGGCTTCCCGGAGGACGCGCGGGTGGCGTACTCGCTGGAGGAGGTCCGCACCTGGCTGGTGGTCTTCGTCAAGCGGTTCTTCGCCAACCAGTTCAAGCGCTCGGCGCTGCCCAACGGCCCCAAGGTCAGCCCCAGCGGCACGATGAGCCCGCGCGGCGACTGGCGGATGCCGAGCGACGCGAAGGGGACGGCCTGGCTGGCCGAGATCGACCGGGACGTACCGACGTCCTGAGCGCTGCTCAGGCCTTTGCCTGCCCTTAACGACCGGCTGGAGCGCAGTTAGCCGCGCCCGCGCGAACCTCCTTGCACGACGCCGCACCCGGCGTCGGACGACGAGGAGGAACCGTGCAGAAGAAGAAGGCAGTCATCGGCGGCGTCGCAGCGGCGGCGGTCGTGGTCGGGCTCGGGTCCTGGTGGGCCGTCGGCAACGCCGTCGAGGCCCAGACCACCGAGCGCGGCACCTGCGGTGGCGCGACCTGGGAGCTGAGCGCCGAGGCCGAGGACGGCGGCACCGAGGTGAGTGCCGAGCTGCAGTCGGCCGGACCCGGCGAGGAGTGGGAGGTGGAGCTGGCGCGCGACGACACCTCCCTGCTCACCGGCACCCGCTCCACCGACGAGGACGGGGAGATCGACGTCGACGCCTACAGCGACGGCAACCCCGGCGACGCGACGTACGCCGTCACCTTCACGCCCGCCGACGGCGAGCCCTGCACCGCCACGCTCGGCTCCTGACCCACCCCAGACACCCTGATCCACCCCACCTGAGGAGACACCCCATGAAGAAGACGCTCATCGCCACCACCCTCGTCGCGACCGCTGCGGCCGGCACCACGGTGCTCGTCGCCGGGCCCGCGAGCGCCGACGTCGAGCGGCGCGGCACCTGCGCCGGGGCGACGTACGAGCTCAACGTCGACCGCGAGCGCGGCGGCTACGACGTCGACGCCGACATCGAGAACGCCCGCGCGTTCAGCCAGTGGACCGTCGCGGTCCGCCACAACGGCAAGGTCGCGGTGTCCCGCACCCTCAAGGCCGACGACGAGGGCGAGCTGGACCTCGACACCTTCCGCAAGAACACCCCGGGCAAGGACACCTTCAAGCTCACGGTGACCCCGGCCGGAGGCGGCGCCTGCTCGGTGAAGGTCTCCGTGGCCTGAGCCTCGTCCACCGGCAGGAGCCCGGGTCAGTCCGTCCGCAACGTGACGGAGACCCGGGCTCCTCCCATGTCCGAGGCACCCGTGGTGATCGCCCCGCCGGAGTCCTCGGCGGTGCGCGCGGCGATGGAGAGGCCCAGGCCGGTCGAGCCGGAGCCGCTCTCGCCGCGACCCGTCGCGTCGAGGCCGGGGGGCAGGCCGGGACCGGCGTCCTCCACGACGAGCTCGACCAGGTCGTCGGTCGCGTCCAGCGTGATCCTCACGGCGGCGTCGTCGGGGGTGTGGGAGAAGACGTTGTCGAGCAGCACGTCGACCAGCGCCTCCAGGTCGGCGCGGCTCGCCCGCAGCAGCGGACCGGACGCGGCGAGGTGCAGGTCGTAGGCGCGGCCCTGGTCCTCCGCCAGCGCCTCCCAGTGGCGGACACGCTCGGTGACGACCGCGACCGCGTCGGTGCGCGGGTCGAGGCCCTCGCGCTCGGAGCGACGGGCCTCGCGGACGATCTCGTCGACGGTGGCCTGCAGCGCGTCGAGGTCGCCGGCCAGGCGGTCACGCAAGGCCGGGTCGTCGACGGTCTCGACGCGCAGCCGTAGCGCGGTGACCGGGGTGCGGAGGCGGTGGGAGAGGTCGGCGACGCTCTCCCGCTCGCGGGCGAGCAACAGCTGGATGCGGCCGGTGAGGCGTTCGACGGCGCCGGCGAGCTCCTGCACCTCGGGCGGCCCCTCGATCGCCGCGACCGGGGTGACGGCGCCCGGGCGACCGAGCGTCTGCGTGTGCTCGGCGAGCTGGCGGATGGGCATCACGAACGAGCGGCCGAGGCGGTCGACGACCATGAGCGAGCCGGCCAGCAGCGCCAGCGCCAGCACGGCCAGCAGGCCCCAGGCGACGCCGACCACCGACGTGATGCCCGGCTCGTCGACGACGATCCGGATCACCGGGGTCTGGGAGGGCAGGGCGGAGTTGCCGCCCCGCGACACCGGGACGAGGATCTGCGACCCGTCCGGTACGTCGTCGACGCGGGCGCGGCCGGTGTTGCGGGCGTCGAGGACCAGCTCGTCCTGGCCGCGGTCCGGTCCGATCTCGAGGCCGTCGGGGTAGAGCACGGTCACCTGGGTGTGGCTGTCCTTGTCGTTCAACCGATCCACATACTGCCCGACCGCGCCGGCGTCCTGACCGGACACGACCGTCTCGACGGCCTGCACCTCGAGGGCCGCGCGGGCCAGCCGGTCCTCGAGCGCATAGCTGCGCACGAGGATCGCCATCGGCACGAGCATCGCCAGCAGCACCATCGAGATGGCCGCGGCCGCGGTCACCAGGAGGCTGCGGCGCACCTCAGCCGTCCTCGGTCGGCGCGGGCACGTCGGGGACCGGTGCCGCGAGGCGTACGCCGACGCCGCGCACCGTGGTCAGGTAGCGCGGGGCCACGGCGGTCTCGCCGAGCTTGCGGCGCAGCCACGACAGGTGCACGTCGACCGTCTTGTCCGACCCGCCCCACGGCTGGCGCCACACCTCGACGAGCAGGTCACGCTTGGTCACCACCTCGCCGGGCCGCTCGACGAGGTGGGCGAGCAGGTCGAACTCGCGCGGGGTGAGGTCGACCTCGGTGCCGTCGAGGTGCACCCGGCGTCCGGCGAGGTCGACGGCGAGGCCGCCGACGGTGATGGTCGAGGGCCGCTGCCGGCCCGCCTCGACCCGGCGCAGGACCGCGCGGATGCGGGCGTCGAGCTGGGCGCTGGTGAACGGCTTGACGACGTAGTCGTCGGCGCCGGCGTCGAGCGCCCCCACCAGCGACGGGTCGTCGGCGCGGGCGCTGGCGATGATCACCGGCACCTGGCTGACCGCGCGGAGCATGGACAGCACCTGGGTGCCGTCGACGTCGGGCAGCCCGAGGTCGAGCACGACCAAGTCGGGACCGGAGTCGACCGCGAGCTGGAGGCCACCCATCCCGGTGGGCGCGGAGGTCACGGTGTGCCCGCACTCGCGCAGGCCGCGCACCAGCAACGGCCGGATCCGGTCGTCGTCCTCGATGATCAGCACCTCGGCCACGCCGCGACCGTACCGTCCGCGACCGCACTGGTCCGCGCGAGGAGCGAGCCTTATCAGTGCCTTAACCACCGCCTCACCTCACGCTGTCGTGCGGGCGGGCACGATGGACCCGTGAGACGTCGGATGCTGCTCGTCGGCCTGTGGGCCGCCACCACGGTCGTCGCCGTGCTCGTCGGGGTCTTCGCCGTGTCGACCGTCGGCGCCACGATCCGCGACCGCGGTCCGGTGGGCGACGAGGTCGCCCGCGACGTCTCGGTGCCGTCCGCGTCGGTGCCCGAGCCCGAGGGCCCGGGTGTGTCCGAGGAGATCTCGGGGGAGTGGGGGGCGTTCGTCGTCGAGTGCCGCGACACGTGGGCGTACGGCGTCGGCGTACGACCTGACAAGGACGCCGGCTGGCGCATCGTCAGCTGGGAGAAGGGCCCGGACGACGACGTCGACGCGGTCTTCAGCGACGGGCGCAACTCCGTCGACCTCGAGGTCTTCTGCAACCGCGGCCGCCCCACGCTCGCCGAGCTCGAGCGCAACACCCTCGGCGAGGACTGACGCTCCGGCTCACCGCGTGCAACCTTCTCGGCGGCAGGTGCGTCCAGTCAGCGACGACAGACCACCTCACGGGGAGACCGAGATGACCCACTGCACCACCGCCCTGGCCCGCACTACCGCGCTCGCGGGCGCCGCCCTCCTGGCCGGCTCGCTGGGCTCCGTGCCCGCCCAGGCCCAGCCCGCCCAGGCCCAGTCCGAGGACCGCAGCGCCGCCGCGCGCACCACGCTGACGTTCACCGTCGACGACTGCGAGGGCTGCGAGGTCCAGCTCGTGAACGCGCGCAGCACGCTCGACGCCGACGTCGTCCACGTCTGGCAGTCGCGCACCAAGGAGGTGCGCGACGGCGAGGTCACCTTCACGATCCCGGCCCGCCGCACCTGGGGCATGTCGGCCACCGTGGTCGCGCCCTGGGAGGGCTTCACCGGCTACCGCACCACGGTCGCGTGGCGCTACAACGGCGAGCGCGTCGGCGACACGGTCACCCTCGACGAGGCGGTGACCAAGACGAAGGCGTCGGCCTGCTGGGAGGGCGTGCGCAGCCGCGAGGTCGTCGTCCCGCTCGTCGTGGAGAAGGTGCGCGTGCGCGGCCAGAAGAAGGAGGTCGACGGCAGCATCGCCTTCGTGCCGACGACCCAGAGCTGGCTCGCGCCGATGCGCAGGGTCTGGGACGGGGTGCTGGGCTCGCAGGACGTCAACATCTGCCGCTAGGACGGCCGCCGCGCGACCAGCGCCGTGTCCCGCCCGCTCTCCGGCCACCGGCAGGAGCGGGACCGTCGTGCCCCTAGGGTGGTGCCATGGGCAAGCAAGAGGACTTCGTGCTCCGGGCGCTCGAGGAGCGTGACGTCCGGTTCGTGCGACTGTGGTTCACCGACGTGCTGGGCTTCCTCAAGAGCGTGAGCGTGGCCCCGGCCGAGCTCGAGAACGCCTTCGAGGAGGGCATCGGCTTCGACGGCTCGGCCATCGAGGGCTTCGCCCGCGTCTACGAGTCCGACATGCTCGCCCACCCCGACGCGTCGACGTTCCAGATCCTGCCCTGGCGCACCGGTGAGGACGGCGGCCCGGCGACGGCACGGATGTTCTGCGACATCGTGATGCCCGACGGCAGCCCGTCGTACGCCGACCCGCGGCACGTGCTGAAGCGCACACTGAGCGCGGCCGCCGACAAGGGGTTCACCTTCTACACCCACCCCGAGATCGAGTTCTACCTGTTCAAGGACGTGCCCGGGAAGGGTGACGAGCCGGAGCCGGTGGACCGCAGCGGGTTCTTCGACCACACCGCGCAGTCGCGCGGCGCCGACTTCCGGCGCGAGGCGATCACGATGCTCGAGGCGATGGGCATCTCGGTGGAGTTCAGCCACCACGAGGGCGGTCCGGGCCAGCAGGAGATCGACCTGCGCTACGCCGACGCGCTCACCACCGCCGACAACATCATGACCTTCCGCACCGTCATCCGTGAGGTCGCGCTCGGCCAGGGCATCTGGGCCTCCTTCATGCCCAAGCCGTTCACGACGCACCCCGGGTCGGGCATGCACACCCACGTGTCGCTCTTCGAGGGCGACCGCAACGCCTTCTTCGAGGCCGGCGCGCAGTACCAGCTGTCCAAGACCGGTCGGCAGTTCATCGCCGGCATCCTTCGCCACGCCAGCGAGATCAGCGTCGTCACCAACCAGTGGGTCAACTCCTACAAGCGGCTCCTCGGCGGCGGCGAGGCCCCGTCGGGTGTCTGCTGGGGCCACAACAACCGCTCCGCGATGGTGCGCGTGCCGATGTACAAGCCCAACAAGGGCCAGTCGACCCGCGTCGAGCTCCGCACGATCGACCCCGCCTGCAACCCCTACCTCGCCTTCGCCGTCGTCCTCGGCGCGGGCATGAAGGGGATCGAGGAGGGCTACGAGCTGCCGCGCGAGGCCGAGGACGACGTCTGGTCGCTGACCGAGCGCGAGCGCAAGGCGCTGGGGATCTCGCCCCTGCCGCGCAGCCTCTGGGACGCCATCGGCATCGCCGAGGACTCCGAACTGCTGGCCGAGACGCTGGGGGAGCACGTCTTCGACTTCTTCCTCCGCAACAAGCGCGCCGAGTGGGAGGAGTACCGCACCCAGGTCTCCGCCTACGAGCGCGACCGGATGCTGCCGGTCCTCTGAGCCCGGCCGTTCTCCGATGACGTCCGCCGGGACCTACGTCCGCAAGGGCTTCGTCGACGGAGCCGCGGCAGCACGCGGGATCGAGCAGCTCGGCGACGCCGGCCTGCCGCTGACCGACGAGCTCGCCGCGTCGGCCGATCCCGACGCCGCGCTCGACGGGCTGCTGCGGCTGGTCGACGCCCTCGACGAGCAGTCGCAGGGTGCCGGGCGGGAGATGCTCGCCGAGGTCGCCGACGACGAGGGCACCGCCATGCGGCTGTGCAGCGTCCTCGGCGCGAGCACGGCGCTCGCCCACCACCTCGCGCGTCACCCGGAGCAGTGGCGCGAGCTGACCGACCCCACGCTGGGCAGCACCCGCCCGGCGGCGTACGCCCTGCGCGAGGCGATGCTGACCGCGGTCGGCGCCGACCCCCACGCCGACGAGCCCGTGGCCGGGCTGCCGGACAAGGAGGCCGTCGACGCCTTGCGGGTGGAGTACCGCCGCCACCTGCTGCGGCTGGCCTCGCGCGACCTCGCCCACCACGTCGGTCTCGACGACGCCGCCGCCGAGATCTCCGACCTCGCGGGTGCGACCCTCGACGGCGCGCTGGCCATCGCCCGCGCCCGGGTCGGCGAGCCGGCCCACGCGGTGCGCCTCGCGATCATCGCGATGGGCAAGTGCGGTGGCCACGAGCTCAACTACATCTCCGACGTCGACGTGGTCTTCGTCCACGAGCCGGTGGAGTCGGGGTCCGGCGGTGCGGACGACGGCGTCGCCCTGCGGGCGGCCACCCAGCTGGCGTCGCACCTGATGCGGATCTGCTCCGACCACACCCGCGAGGGAACGATCTGGCCGGTCGACGCCAACCTGCGGCCCGAGGGCAGCCAGGGCCCGCTCGTGCGGACGATCGCCAGCCACCAGGGCTACTACGAGAAGTGGGCCAAGACCTGGGAGTTCCAGGCGCTGCTCAAGGCGCGGCCGGTGGCCGGCGACCTCGAGCTGGGCCGGCGCTACGTCGAGATGGTCGCGCCGATGGTGTGGAGCGCCGCCGGTCGTGACGGCTTCGTGGCCGACGTGCAGGCGATGCGCCGTCGGGTGGTCGACCACATCCCGGCCCACGAGGCGGAGCGGCAGATCAAGCTCGGCTCGGGCGGCCTGCGCGACGTCGAGTTCGCCGTTCAGCTCCTGCAGCTCGTGCACGGTCGGTCCGACCCGTCGCTGCGGGAGGGTGCGACGCTGAGCGCGCTGGCCCGCCTCAGCGAGGGCGGCTACGTCGGCCGCGAGGACGGGGAGAAGCTCCACGAGGCCTACACGTTCCTCCGCACCCTCGAGCACCGGATCCAGCTGCACCAGCTGCGGCGTACGCACGTCCTGCCCGACGACGAGGCGTCCCTGCGCCGGCTCGGCCGGTCGATCGGCATCTTCTCCGAGCCCTCCGCCCAGCTCGACCGCCAGTGGCGCCACCACCGGCGCGAGGTGCGCCGGCTCCACGAGAAGCTCTTCTACCGCCCGCTCCTCGGCGCGGTCGCCAAGCTGCCCGGCTCCGAGGCGCGGCTGTCGCTCGAGGCGGCGGAGGCCCGGCTGTCCGCGCTGGGCTACGCCGACCCGCGGGCCGCGCTGCGCCACCTCGAGGCGCTGACGAGCGGGGTCTCGCGCACCTCCGACATCCAGCGCACCCTGCTGCCGGTGCTGCTGGAGTGGTTCGCCGACTCGCCCGACCCGGACGCCGGGCTGTTCGGCTTCCGCCGGATCAGCGAGAGCCTGGGCCGCAGCCCGTGGTACCTGACGATGCTGCGCGACGAGGGCCAGGTCGCCCAGCGGCTCGCGGTCGTGCTCGGCACCTCGCGCTACGCGACCGACCTCCTCGAGCGCGAGCCGCAGGGCGTGAAGATGCTGGGGGAGTCGCTCGTCCCGCTGAGCGCCGAGGCCGCGCTGGCGGAGATGCAGTCGCTCCTCGAGCGGGCCGAGACGCCCGAGGCCGCGGTCGTGGCGGTGCGGGCCGTACGCCGCCGCGAGCTGCTGCGGATCGCGTGCGGAGACCTCGTGGCGGGCACCGACGTGGCGGTGGTGGGACAGGGCCTGAGCCGGCTCACCGACGCGACGCTGCAGGCCACGCTCGACATCGCGACCGAGTCCGTGCGCCGGCAGCGCGGGCTGGACGCCCCCGCCAGCCGGATCGCGGTGATCGCCATGGGGCGCTACGGCGGGTTCGAGCTGTCCTACGGCAGCGACGCCGACGTGATGTTCGTCCACGACCCGGCCGACGGCGTCGAGGCCCAGGCCGCGTCGTCGTACGCCACCGCCGTGGTCGCGGAGGTACGACGCCTGCTGTCCCTGCCGGCGAGCGACCCCCCGCTGGAGGTCGACGCCGACCTGCGCCCGGAGGGCAAGAACGGGCCCATGGTCCGCACCGTCGACTCCTATGCCGCCTACTACGCGAAGTGGTCGAGCGTGTGGGAGTTCCAGGCGCTGCTGCGCGCCGACGCGGTGGCCGGCGACGAGGCCCTGCGCGCCCGCTTCACCGAGCTCATCGACCCTCTGCGCTTCCCGGTCGACGGGATCTCCGACCGGGCCGTGGTGGAGGTACGCCGGATCAAGGCGCGCGTCGACGACGAGCGGCTGCCGCGCGGCGCCGACCGCCACACCCACCTCAAGCTCGGGCGCGGTGGCCTGGCCGACGTCGAGTGGACGGTGCAGCTGCTCCAGATGCGGCACGCCGGCACGGTGGAGGGGCTGCGCACGCCCCAGACGCTGCCCGCGCTGCAGGCGGCGGCCGACGCCGACCTGATCTCCGCGGAGGACGCCGAGACCCTGGCCGAGGCGTGGCGGCTGGTGAGCCGGGTGCGCAACGCCGTGACCCTCGTCCGCGGCCGGCCCTCCGACCAGCTGCCGCGCGACTCCCGCGAACGGGCGGCTGTCGCGCAGGTGCTGGGCTACCCGCAAGGGGCGTCGGACCAGATGGTCAACGACTACCTCCGGACCACGCGGCGGGCGCACGCGGTGGTGGAGCGAGTGTTCTGGGAATGAAGCGTTTTGCTTCATCCATGGACAAATGAAGCAATGACCTTCATCATCGAGAGGTGTCCGAGACTGCCGTCGCCACCCTGATCGGGGACCTCGTCGGCTCCCGATCATCGCAGGACCGCGCGGTCCTGCACCAGCACCTCGACGCGGCCCTCGCCGAGGTCAACGACCTGCTCCACCCCCTGCGGCCGATGTGGATCACTGCGGGCGACGAGTACCAGGGCGCCTTCGCCACGGTCGCGGAGGCCGTGCAGGCCACGCTGCTGGTCCGGGTGCGGATGCTGCCGGCGTACGACATCCGGCACGGCATCGGCTGGGGGGCGACGACCATGCTCGACGGGGAGGCGGGGATCGAGGACGGCCCGGGCTGGTGGGCCGCCCGCGCTGCGATCGAGGCGGCGGCGAGCGCCGAGGCCAGCGCCGCCCACCGCTGGCTCCGGACGGCGTACGTCGTCGCGGACGGCGCCGCGGGCGCGGCGGACCCCGGGTTGGTCAACGCCGGACTGGTGCTGCGCGACGAGCGGGTCACCGGCCTGTCGGAGCGGTCGGTGTCGGTGCTGCGTGGTCTGCTGTCACACGTGACCCAGCGCGACGTCGCCGAGGCGTTGGGGATCAGCGCGTCCGCGGTGTCTCAGCGGGTGCGTGCCGACGGGCTGGCGGCGATCGTCGCCGCCCACGACCTGCTCGTGCCCGTTGATCCGGGCACGGGGACCGGGGGAGGAGATCGATGAGCTGGCTCGGGATCCTGCTGATCGGCTTCGCCGTGACCGACCTGACCCACTCGGTGCACCGCACGCGCTACCTGCCTGAGTGCGTCGGTGCCCTGGTGGCGCTCTGCGTCGGCCTGCTCGCGGGCCTGACGTCGGGGCGTGACGTCGCCGCCCTGCTCGTGATCGTCGCCGTCGTGCTGGTGTGGGGGCTCACCGTTACGTGGGGCTTCGGCCACCCCGGGCCGAAGGCCGCCCGCCTGCCGCTCGCCGTCTTCCTCGCGTCGCTGGTGGGGGCGATCGCCTGCTCGGGGCTCGCGCCGTCGGCTGCGGGCCCGCTGGCGCGGTGGCTGGAGTCGCTGGCCATCGCCGACCTGAGCACCATCTCGGCCGACCGGTTCCTGCTGCTGTTCGGCGCCTTCGCCATCCAGCTCTCCACCGGCAACGTTCTCGTCCGGCTGGTGCTGAAGGCGACCGGCACGATCAACCCGCGCTCCGACGGGGGGATGCCGCCGACCCAGCTCAAGGGCGGTCGGCTCCTCGGGCCGCTCGAGCGGATCTTCATCCTGGCCCTCGCCCTCGGGGGCCAGGCGACCGCCGCCAGCGTGGTCGTCGCGGCGAAGGGGCTGCTCCGCTTCCCCGAGCTCTCCTCGCGCCACGAGCAGCAGACCGTCCACGAGATGACCGAGTACTTCCTGCTCGGGTCGTTCGCGTCGTGGCTCGTGGCGCTGGGGTCGTTCGTGCTGGTGGCCTGATCACCGCCGCCCACGCCCGACGGCTGGCCTGCACCGCGAAGATCCTGCCCGCCGTCCTCGGCGGCGACAGCCTCCCCCTCGACCTCGGCCGCACCCGCCGCCTCTACACCCCGACCCAGCGCAAGGCCCTCCTCGTCCGCGACCGCACGTGTCACGGCGAGGGCTGTGACGTCCCCGGCACCTGGTGCGAGGCCCACCACCTCCACCCCTGGCACACCGGCAGCCACACCGACCTCGCGAACGGCGTCCTCTTCTGCAGCCACCACCATCGGGCCCACGAAGCACGATGGCGCCTCGAGCGACTGGCCAATGGCGACTACCGCTTCCACCCACGCAGATAGGTGGCGGGGCGCACGTGCACCAGCGACCWGTCGCCCAGATGGGCTACCCCGAGGCGCGACCCTTCGCCGACCTTGGTGCGACTCCGCATGGGTGAACCCCGGTTGCCGCCGACCTGGTTCGAGAACGCCCCCTCGTTGTCGTACGCTGCCGAAACACGCGTCGATCGGAGCACGATGACCAAGGTCTCCATGCACGAGAAGCTCCCGTTCGACGAGGCGGCAACGCCACCGCGCGTATCGACTGGTGATCTCCCCATCCACTCGGAGATCCGGCAGCTCGTGACCAACGCTTACGAGCTCTACCGCGGCGACAACAGTGGGACAGTCGCGGACTACATCCCCGTGCTGGCGCAAGCAGCGCCTGATCTGTTCGGGATCGCCGTCGTCGGGCCCTGGGGTCGGTCGTTCGAGATCGGGGATGTCGCTGCACGATTCTCCATACAGAGCGTCTCCAAGCCATTCGTGTTCGCGCTCGTCTGCGACACGCTCGGGTACGAGGAGGCGCGTTTGCGCCTCGGCGTCAACAGCACCGGCTTCCCGTTCAATTCGCTCATGGCCGTCGAGCTCAACGCCGAGCGGACGATGAATCCGTTGGTCAACGCCGGCGCGATCGCCACCTCCAGTCTCGTGCCGGGCGACACCCACGACGAGAAGTGGGCGTCGATCCGAGAACGAATGTCGATGTTCGCTGGACGCGAGCTCACTGTCAACGCGGAGGTGTACGCGTCCGAGTCAGCCACCAACATGCGCAACCAGGGCATCGCCCACCTCCTCAAGAGCTACGAGCGGCTCTACTTCGACCCCGACGAAGCGACCGACATCTACACCCGCCAGTGCTCACTGGACGTGACAGTTCACGACCTCGCAGTGATGGCGGCCACCCTGGCAAACGGTGGGGTGAACCCGGCCACCGGCGAGACGGTGATCAGACCCGGCGTGTGTCGACGTGTGCTGGCGGTGATGGCGAGCGCCGGACTGTATGAGCTGTCCGGCGACTGGCTCTACCAGATCGGGGTCCCGGGCAAGAGCGGAGTCAGCGGCGGCATCGTGACGGTGTCCCCCGGGAAGGGTGGGCTGGCCACCTACTCGCCGCCGCTGGACGAAGCCGGCAACAGCATCCGTGGCCAGCTGGCGACGAAGTACCTCGCCGAGCGGCTCGGCCTCAACCTCTTCGCATCCGTTCCCGCGGAAGGCTCCCCGCCCCAACTCTGAACGGGCAGGGCGCGATTGCGCGTCCGTGAACGACTCGGCGACCGCCCGCTCCAGGAGCCTTGAACACCGAGTCGACGATGCCAGCGAGCGACCCAGTGGCGCGCGCATTTCCGTCGGCGACGGAACGTCAGTCCGCCGCGGATGACCAAGACCCTCAGCTTGCGTGGTGCTGAACGATGTTGAGCACGTTGCCATCGGGAGCGCGGACGAAGAAGCGAGTCACGCCCCATGTCTCGGTTGTCAGGGGATGCACGATCTCGTACCCGCGCTCCTGTGCTTGGCGGTATGCGGCTTCGACGTCGTCGACCATGACCGAGACCACGGGGTCCACGGGTGCGGTGGCATCGCTGGTCGTCACTTGGAGCGTCGCCCTGGATGCCGGCGACGTGTGGCGGGCCACCCAGCCCAGGTTGAACTCCTCCTCGGCCAACCCGAGGTAGTCGCTGTAGAAGCTCCTGGAGGCGGGGAGGTCGGGTACGTGAAGGTCGGCGATGATCTGCGTGACGCGGATGCGCGACGCGTCGGCACTCCCAGCTGGGCCGGTTTCGCCTGAGGTCTGCTCCGGCGCGGCTCCCAGGAGGTGGATCCAGCGCGGATCCTGCTGGCCCGACCGGCGCTCGAGTTCGGACACCAGCGGTTGCGGGCGGCTCGCCATCCGGCGCAGGCACTCCTCGACCTGACCCCGGTCGGCGAACCCGTGCAACCGCTCGGTGCGGGTGCGCAGCTCACCCGGCGCCTGCGCCCCGCGGAGCAGCAGCACCGTGAGCAGCGCCCGCTCGTCGGGCTCGAGGGCGAGATGCTCGTCGAGGGTCTGGTGGTACTTCAGTGTCCGGCGCCCGGTGTCGGACCACACGATCCGCAGCAGCCCGCGCTCCTTGAGCGACTTCGCGGTCCGCTCGACGGTCTGCTGGTCGAGGTCGGTGACGGGGTCGCGGCTGCTCCTTTGGTTGCACGCCGACACCAGTGCGTTCGCGGAGAGGGGATAGGTGGCGGGCACGGTCGTCTGCTTCTCCAGCAGGCTGCCGAGGATGCGCTGGTCAGTCGCATCGAGGACGGGGAGTTCGCTCACGTCACGACCTTAGGTCTGCCTTGGCACGATTGCGGATCGAACAGCGTCACTCCGCCGCTTGCCGGGCGCGCGGGACTCCTCGTGAGTCGGCGGGGATGGGCGTTCCTCCGACGCAAGCAGGTGCGTTCGACACGCTCGTCTGATGAGTGCCGGGCTCGCTGCTCAGCGACGGCCGGGCCCCGAGGCATCACTCGTCCGGACACGTACCACCAGTGCGCGCGAAGATGGCTTGAGCACTGGCCGACAACGGCTCGACGCGCGGCCCGTCAGTTTCGATACTGACGAGCATCATGCAGCGGCCCTGCGTCCAGTAGACGTTTCCGATCGCGTTGCCGTGCAAGTCAGGCCCCGTCCATCCGGTCGCGCCGGGAACGGCTGGAACTTGGAACCACGTGAACGTGCCGTCTGGGAGCTCATGTCGAAGCACCTCGTCGCTCGTCTCAAAGGTCATCCAGTCGCGTGCGCCGGCCTCAGTCTCGAACAACAGCACACTGCTCACGCCCGCGATGCCGTCTCCTTGCCCAGTCTGGTACGTCATGGAGATGTAACCGCTGCGCTCCAACACCGCGGCGCCGCCTTCGGGCAGCGGGAAAGGTTCTCCCGAAACGGTCTGCGGCGGGGAAAGTGGGTGCAGGCCGGGGCCTTCGTCGACGCCCAGGAGGTACCGATCAACGTTGACCGGCGCGACGGTGGCGGGATCCTCCGCTGTGCTCGTCACGACCGCATCGGTCGGCTTCGTTGTTGAATCCGACTCGCCTGCGCAGCCGACGACGAACACGCCGAGGAGCCCTGCGACTGCGATGCGGATCGAACGAGGCGCCATGTCTCACGATCCACCTCGGCATGCCGCCGCGGCAAGGGCGAGTCAGCGCCCCCGGCCCGCCCCGTACGCGTCAGGAAGTGCGTCACTTCGCCGCCTGTCGGGCGTGCTTTTCATGATGCGGATTTGTCGGCGTGCGGACGGCGGGCCGCGAACTGCACGGCGTCAGCGAAGCCGTGACGAGTCACCGCGGGCCAGCAAGCCGCGAGACGATCAGCGGTCGATCATGCGTTGCATGGCCTCGGGGTAGCGGTCGCCTTGGACCTTCACGCTCGTGGAGGCTCGATCTAGCTCGGCAAGGTCTTCTTCGGTGAAGTGCAGGTCGGCCGCGCCTAGGTTCTCGTCGAGGCGTTCGAGGCGCCGGGTGCCGGGGATGGGCACGATCGAGGGCCGCTGCGCGAGGAGCCACGCCAACGCGACCTGCCCGACGGTCGCTTCCTTGCGTTCGGCGACGGCGGTGATGAGGTCGACGAGGGCGAGGTTGGCCTGGAGGGCTTCGCGCTCGAAGCGGGGCAGGTTGGCTCGGATGTCTCCTTCGCCGAACTCGGTCGCTGCGGTGACCTGGCCGGTGAGGAACCCGCGGCCGAGCGGACTGAACGGCACGAAGCCGATGCCGAGCTCGTCGAGGGCGGGAAGGATGTTCTCCTCCGGTTCGCGCCAGAACAAGGAGTACTCGCTTTGCAGGGCTGTGACGGGCTGGACGGCGTGGGCGCGGCGGATGGTCTGGACGCCGGCTTCGGAGAGTCCGAAGTGGTGGACCTTCCCGGCGTCGATGAGGTCCTTGACGGTGCCGGCGACGTCCTCGATGGGGACGTCGGGGTCGACGCGGTGCTGGTAGAGCAGGTCGATGGACTCGGTTCCGAGGCGGCGTAGGGACCCGTCGACGGCCGCGCGGATGTGGCCGGGTCGGCTGCTGACGCCGGTCTGGTTGCCGTCGTCGTCGAAGGCGAACCCGAACTTGGTGGCGATGACGACGTCCTCGCGGACCGGATGCAGGGCCTTGCCGACGAGCTCTTCGTTGTGGAACGGGCCGTAGACCTCGGCGGTGTCGAAGAAGGTGACGCCGCGGTCGACGGCCGCGCGCAGGAATGTGAGCATTTCCTCTCGGGGTGGGGTTGGGCCGAACGACTGGCTCATGCCCATGCAGCCGAGGCCGAGGGCGGAGACTTCGAGCTGTGCGGGACCTTCAGGGCCGAGTGTGCGCGTGTGCATGGCGATGCTCCTTGCGTGAGGGTGGGTTCAGGCTTGTGCGGGGCGCAGGACGTCGATGGCGAGGACGAAGTCGATGACGTCGGCGACGTCAACGGCGGTGGTCTTGGGGCTGCTGGTGACGAGGGCTGGTTCACGCTTCGGGGATGGGCATGCCGAAGTTCTCGAGCGTGATGTCGGTGGGTTCGGGTCCGCCGCGCTTGCCGGTGTCGAGGGCGTCGATGGAGGCGAGCTCGTCGTTGGCGAGCTCGAAGTCGAAGACGTCGAGGTTCTCCGCGATGCGGTGCGCCTTGGTGGACTTCGGGATGACCGAGCGGCCCTGCTGCAGGTGCCAGCGGAGCATGACCTGGGCGGGGCTCTTGGAGTGCGCCTCCGCGATTGCCACGATGGTCGGGTCCTGCAGCGTGCTGGTGTGCTCACCTTCGCGGTAGAACGTGATGCCGCCGATGGGTGACCACGCCTGTGTGAGGATGCCGCGCTCGGCGCCGAGGTCTTGGACTTCGCGCTGCTGGAAGTACGGGTGGACCTCGATCTGGTTGACCGCGGGCACCACGGACGCCTTGTCCAGCAGGGGGTTGAGGTGGTCGACCATGAAGTTGCTGACGCCGATGGCACGGACCTTGCCTTGGTCGAGCAGCGTCTCGAGCGCCCGGTAGGCGTCGAGGGTCTTCTCGAACTCCGAGGGCAGCGCCTGGTGAAGGATGAGGAGGTCGATCTGGTCGACGCCGAGCTTGGCTGCGCTCTTCTCGAACCCGTGCAGCGTCTGGTCGTAGCCGTAGTCGCTGATCCAGATCTTGGTCTCGATGAACACCTCGCTCCGCTCGACGCCGGAGGCGGCGACGGCTTCGCCGACCTCGCGCTCGTTGCCGTATGCGGCGGCGGTGTCGATGTGCCGGTAGCCGGTGTCGAGCGCGGCCCGGACAGCGGCACGGGTCTCTTCCGGTGGGGTCTGGAAGACGCCCAGTCCGATGGCCGGCATCTCGACGCCGTTGTTCAAGGTCAGCTGGTCCATGTTCGTCATCTCCATGTTTTGTGGTGTCGGCTTGTTTCTCGGGTCTTGGTTGCAGCGGACTCTCACAGGACTACCCGCCGGGCAGGTTCACGCTGTCCAGCCACTCAGCCACCGCACTTCGTGCGTCTTCGCGGACGGTTTCGCCCCTGACGGCGAGTCCTGCGCCCACGTCGGCACCCGGGCACGCGGCCTCGTACTCCTCCACGGCGGTACCCAGCCCGCTGACGGCGTACGTCACGAACGGGTTCACCGTCTTGCCGGTGAAGTCGTGCGTGTCGGCGAACGTGTGCATCAGCATCGGCGGTCGGACGTTCCAGATGGGGCTGCCGACCAGGACGACGTCGTAGGGGGCGATCGAGTCGAGCGGGTCGACCAGCGCCGGACGGGCATCGTTGTCCTGCTCGCGCACGTTGCGGGCCACCGTGGCGTCGTAGTCGTTGGGGTAGGCATCGACTGCTTCGAGGCGGTGGACGTCGTGGTCGACGCCCAGCTCGTCCAGTCGCCGGCTGATGACGTCGGCGAGGACCTCGGTGTTGCCGAYGTCGAGGTCCATGCGGTCGCCGTAGTAGTAGTTCTCCCCTGGCCGCGAGTAGTAGACGACCAGGACGCGCGCCTGCCCTTGCGACCCACGTTGCTGAGACGAACTCGGGTCGGTGCGCGGGTCGGGCGTGGTTGTGCCGTCCGTCGCCTCACCTGCGGGGTCCGGCCTGTTTTGGGGGGAGCACCCGACCTGAGCCGTGGTGATGGCGAGGGTGCCACCGAGCAGAACGGTCCTCCGGTGCAGCATGCGGTGCGGACTTGGGCGGGTGTTCATGGTGGTGGCGCGGGCGTTCATCGGGGGTCTCCTTTCCGGCGAGAAGCAGCAACCTGTGGGCGGGCGTCGACGCATGCACCGCGGCAGGGCCTCGAGGCTGAGGGGCAGCCCGTCCGTACCTGCGCCGCTATCGGGGGTGGGTGATGGCGACCTTGGCGGCCGCCTGCCGACTCAGGTCTTCGTGTCGCTGCGTGCGGTCGAGGCGCTGGCCGCGTCCAAGCGGTCGGTAGCGCTCCAGCTGGCGAGGAGGCTCAGTGCTTCCTCGGAGCCGGTGTCGGGTGCGGCTGTGTAGACGTTGATGCGCTGCCCGGGGTCGGCGGCGAGCTCGAAGGCTTCGTAGTCGAGCTCGACGTCGCCGATGAGGGGGTGGTGGAACCGCTTGCGGCCGGTGCGGTGGTAGCGGACGTCGTGGGCGGCCCAGCGGCGGCGGAAGTCCTCGCTGCGCGTGGACAGCTCGCCGATGAGGGCCGTGAGGTCCTTGTCGTACGGGTCGCGACCGGCTTCGACGCGAAGGAACGCGACGCAGTCGTTGGCCACCTTGTCGTAGTCGAGGAAGAACTCCGAGGCGGCGGGGTCGAGGAAACAGAAGCGAGCGCTGTTCGGTACCTCTCCGGGCGTGTGAGCGGCGGCATGGTCGTAGAGCGGGCTGTACAGCGCGCGGCCGAGGTCGTTGGCGGCCATGACGTCGAAGCGTCCGTTTCGCAGGTAGGCCGGCATCGGCATCTGGTCGAGGATGCGCTGGATGGCCGGCCGCACCCGCTTCTTCCCGGGCGTGCGGCGAGGGGAACGGCTCGCCGGGGTGGAGGCGGTGCGCACGAGGCGGTAGAGGTGGTCACGCTCGGCTTCGTCGAGCTGGAGTGCGTGGACGAGACCGTCGAGGACGCTGTCGGAGACGCTGCCGACGGCGCCGCGTTCGAGGCGGGTGTAGTACTCGACGCTGATGCCGGCGAGCAGCGCGACCTCTTCGCGGCGCAGGCCGGTGACCCTGCGGTTGGCACCGTAGACGGGGAGGCCGGCCTGCTCGGGGGTGATCTTGGCCCGGCGGGTGGTCAGGAACTCCCGCAGGTCGGTGCGCCCGCCGTCGCGGCGCTGGTCGTCTGCTGCCATGCGTTCCACGGTACGGCGCTTCACGCGTCGTGGGAGACCCTGCGGGTACCCCTCTCGTCAGGGCCTGTTACGCACCCGCTGGCCGGAGTTCTCTGGTGGATGTGACCACGACATCCACCCGCTCCACCACCACTGGAGGCACCGTCATCAGCTCGCCACGCGTCTCGCCGCAGACCCAGACCCAGACTCCGGCCGGGCCGGCGCACCCGCGCGCCATCCTGGCCATCATCCTGGTCAGCTACTTCCTCATCCTGCTCGACAACTCCGTCATCTTCACCGGGCTGCCCTCGATCGCGGCAGCACTCGACCTGGGCACGACGGGACTGTCGTGGGTCCAGGACGCGTACACCCTCGTCTTCGGCGGTCTGCTGCTCCTCGGCGCCCGCCTCGGCGACCTGCTGGGGCGTCGTCGGGTGTTCGTCGGCGGGCTTGCGGTGTTCGTGGTTGCGTCGTTCCTCATCGGCGTCGCCCCGACCGGCTGGTGGCTCATCGCAGCCCGTGCCCTCCAAGGTGCCGGAGCCGCCGTCGTGGCCCCGTCCGCGCTGTCGCTGCTCACAGCGAGCTTCCCTGAAGGTGAGCAGCGTTCCCGTGCGGTCGCCTGGTATGCCGCCACCGCCGGCATCGGCGCCAGCCTCGGCATGCTCGTCGGGGGCGCGGCAGCCCAGTGGATCTCGTGGCGCGCCGGGTTCTTCATCAACGTCCCCATCGGCATCGCGATGGCCGTCCTGGCCCCGAAGTACCTGCCCACCAGCCGCCCGCAGCCGGGCCGGTTCGACCTGCTCGGCACGTTCACGGCCACCCTCGGCGTCGGCGCACTCGTGTTCGGCATCATCGAGTCCGCCGACCGCGGCTCGGCCGACCCGGTCGTCATCACGTCCTTGGTCGTCGCGGCCGTCAGCCTGGTAGTGCTGGTGCGCCACGAGAGTCGCGCCGAGCAGCCCATCATGCCGCTGAGCCTGTTCGCCGACCGGCGTCGCTCAGGCGCCTACGCCGCCCGGTTCCTGTACCTGGGCGCAATGATGGGGTTCTTCTTCTTCACCACCCAGCTCATGCAGGGCGTGCTCGGCTTCACGCCCTTCCAGGCCGGCCTCGGGTTCCTGCCGATGACGGTCGTCAACTTCGCCGTCGCGACCGTGCTGCCGAAGATTGCGCGCCGCTTCGGTGAGGCAGCCACCCTCGTCGCCGGGGTCGCGCTGACCCTCGCGGGCATGGGCTGGCTCGCCCAGGTGGACGCCGCCAGCACCTACCTGAGCGGCATCGCACTTCCCATGGTGCTCATCGGTGCCGGCCAAGGCCTCGCGTTCGCGCCCCTGACGACCTTCGGCATCATCGGCGTCCGCGCCGAGCAGGCCGGCGCGGCCAGCGGACTGGTCAACACCGCCCACCAGCTCGGCATGGCCACCGGCCTGGCCATCCTCGTCGCCGTGTCCGCCGACGCAGCCGACCTGACCGCTCGCGTGTCCACCGCCCTGACGTGGGGCACCGGACTCCTCTCGCTGTGCCTGGTCGTCGTCCTCACCGTCATCACCCCAGCACAGCGACGCCAGACCGCCCAGAACGACCGGAACGACCGGAACGCCCGGAGCTCCGCCCAGGCCGCCACGACCGACGCGGAGGTGACCCGATGAGCAACGTCCTCCTCGTCGGCGGCACCGGCAGCATCGGCCGCCTCGTCGCCACCCAGCTGCTCGAGCTCGGTGACACCCCTCGCGTTCTGACCCGCAAGCCCGACCGGGCCCGCAGCAGCGACGGTGTCGAGGTCGTGCGCGGTGACCTCACCGACCCGGCGACCCTGCTCGCGGCTGTCGACGGCGTCGACGGCGTCGTGATGACCCACGGCGCCCCGTACGGGTCGGGAAACTACGAGGCCGTGGACTACGGCGCCGTTCCCGCCGTCCTCGACGCGGTCCAGGGCCGGGACGTGCGGGTGGCGCTGATGAGCTCCATCGGCGTCACCGGCACCGGCGGCGGGTCCCGCGAGCTCCTCGACTGGAAGCGCCGCGGCGAACGACTGCTCCGCGTGAGCGGCCTGTCGTACACCATCGTGCGGCCCGGCTGGTTCGACGCCGGCACCGGCACCGAGACCCGCGTCGACCTGCGCCAAGGCGATGCGACCGAGTACGGGCCGGTGCGCCGCGAGCACGTCGCCCAGACCCTGGCCCACGCTGTGCACGAACCGGCCGCCCTCGGCCGGACCCGTCGAGGTGTTCTCCACCGACGGCCCGCCGGTCATCGACTGGAACACGGCCTTCGCCAGCGCCAGCGCTGACGAGCCCGGCTCCCTCGACGCAGCCCGCGACCGGACCAGCCTGGCGTTGGACCGCGAACCCGACCGGGTTCGCGCCGACCTGCGCCGCTTCCAGCAGTTCTGAGAGGCCCTGAGCGGCCCCTCGACACACCCGCACACCCGACCGACCCCAATTCGGGCCCAGCCGGGCCTACCCCCATGAAGGCACCCATCTTCCGAGGCGAGAAGCACATCGAGCTCGGCGAACGCCCCGACCCGATCATCCAGGACCCGACCGACGCCGTCGGCCTCTCCGCCGTACTGGCCGCACACAAGCTCGGCGCCAGCCGCATCATCGTGCTGTCCCGCTAGCGACTGTTACCGGACACACCCAGACCCGACAGCGGTGACGTCATATGGCGGACTGGCCCTCGGTTCAGTTCTGCACGTCATTGGTGGAACACGGTGATGGCCAACACGTCCGCGACGATGCCGCCCGAGGCGCTTGAGATGTCCCCGCTGGCGTGAGGTCCGGATGTCCACTCAGCGAAGGCCCACGCACCCGCGTTGACCTGATAGTTGTGGCCGGCGAGACCGAACCACGTCAGCTCGATGGGGTTGCCGACACCGAAGCCTCCGCTGTCATAGCTGCCTTCTTCCGGGTCGGACCAGAAGCCCGGATTCTTCCGAACCCGGAAGCGCTTGTCCTGGCCGACCTGCAGAAGGGTCGAGCCCTCCATCACCGTCATCTCGGTGCCGCCCTCGGACAGCGCCACGGCTCCCGTGGCACCAGACTTGACGCGGCACGACTCCGAGGACCTCCGCAGAGAGCGTGCGGTCATCCAGTGGTCCCGGTCAGAGTGCACCGTGACTCCGAATCCGGCGTGCGCGTCACACCGGCGCCGCCCCCATGCGCTTGCCCGGATCCGGCCCGTTGGGCGATCCGGCGTGTTGTCGAGGACCACAGATCCCACGGCCCACCGCCAGTCGTAGTGGAACGGGATGGCGAACACCTCGACGCCCCCGCTCGCGGCGTTGGCGAACACGCCCCCGAGGTTCGGTACCTGTCCGTTCGACGGTCGTGTGACGTCGAGCGTCATCGCGTCCAAGAAGGTCGTCTGTTCGAGCACCAGAGCGTCGTTGGCCTCCTTGATCAGGGCCTCGTCGGCCACGATCTCAACCGTCCTCCGCTCAGCTGGCCGCGCAGTTGCCCGGGCTACCGCCATGTCTGTAGCGCGTCGAACGGAGTTCAGTTGATGGGCGCGGTCGCGCAGCGCCTCGATGGATTGTTTGATCGACTCCTGCTTGTCGACATCGGTCTCCGAGTCGAAGTTGACGACTACCTCCGTTGATCCTTCGTACTCCGTCATCGTGTCCCTCCCGGCCACGAGATGCGCGGGTCGCACCCGCGTCTCAGTGTCCTCCGCTGCTTGCGCCCCGACCAGCCCACACCAGACCAGCAGCGCAGCGGGGGAGCAGACAGATGACGCGGACGGCTGCGCGGTCAATGGGTCCCTCGAACCCGAGTCCACCCGCCGCCAAAGCCCGTCAACCGATACGACACAGCGCAACCTCCATGGCCCTCCGCTACGACGGAGGTCCCGGCCGAAGCGACGCGCGGACAGCCGCGGTCGCGCTCGCCGGCTCTTCTCCCTCCGGTCGGCCGCCCGATCGACTGCCCGCCAACGGACTCCTCCTCGGGAGGTGAAGCCAGGGCTGTGTCGCGTCCGTACTGTCCCTTGTCGTCGCCTAGGCCCCGGAAGAGGTGGATGACATGAGATCAGGGATCGGGGAGCGGCTCGGCGTCGAGGGCCACAGGGCGCGGGGCAAGGGGGCACGCGAGGCGGCACCCCGGTCCAGCCACGCGGTGTGGTCGCCGCCGGCGGACCGCCCAGAGAAGGCCTCAGCGAGTGTCGAGTCCATGCTCCCGCCGGTGCTGACCGTGTACGCGCGGCAGTGCGGATGGACCCTGGCCCGCGGCCATGCTCGGTCGGGAGACCCGATCGCCATCTCGTCGTACCTCGGAAAGGGCGACGACTTCGACTCCGCCGTTGCGGACTTCTCACGCAGCTACGCCGACCAGAACGAGCAGGACTTCCAGGCGTTCGCCGACGCGGTCCGCATCGGGCGCCTCGACGCCGTTCACGATGGGTGAGCCAGTGGGTGATGACGGAACGCCGTACCTCCTGACGAACGCCGAGCTCGAGACGGCTGAACGCTTCGCGGGGCTCGAGGCGGTGTTCGATCCCGTCACACGCGGCCACCTGACGCGACTCGGGCTGGCCCCGGGATCACGCTGCCTGGAGGTGGGCGCCGGTAGCGGCTCGATTGCCCGCTGGATGGCGGACCAGGTGGGATCCACGGGACGGGTCCTGGCAGTCGACCTCGATCCCCGTTGGTGCCGACGCGAAGGCCGCGAACAGCTCGAGGTGCGCGACCTGGACCTCGTGCGGCAACCCATCCCGGCCGGCCCATGGGACGTCATCCACGAGCGGCTGGTGCTGCAGCACATACCCGAGCGACTCGTCGTGCTCGCTCGCCTGGTGGATGAGCTGGCGCCCGGTGGCGTGCTGCTGATCGAGGACTTCGACACCGGCGAGGTACGAACCATCGATCGGGCCGGCCCGAACCACGAGCTCATCGTCGACATGGCACAGGCCTTCAACCGACTCCTGGGAACCCGGGGCGGTACGAACGACTTCGCGGCCAACGCCCTGCGCGCCCTGCGGGGTCACGGGTTGGCGGGCACGGGGGCCAGCGGTCACGTGTGCGTCGACCAGGGCGGCACCGGCTGGGCGACCGTCCAGGCGGCCAACGCCCGCCAGGTGCGGGACGGGCTGGTCGCCGAGGGCGTCGCATCCCACGACATTGATCGGTTCCTCGCGGTCCTGGCCGACCCCGACACCATCGTCGGTTCGAGCGTGCTCATCAGCGCGTGGGGGCGCCGCCCGGGTCCCGCGCCGGCGGAGTGACTCTGCCCGCCGCCGTGGGAGGTCTGCTGGTCCAGGGCGCCGTCGCTGCGCTGCGACCGGTGCCTAGGCTGGGACGGCCATCCCCGAGCACGAACTGAGGTCGCTGTGCCCGCCAGCCGTTCCGCCCGACAGAGGAAGGCCACTGCCGAGGCCGGAGAGCTGGCCGTGGTCCGCATCGACGTGAGCCCCGACGACTCCTTCGCCTACAAGATCTCGTGCACCCAGTGCGAGGTCCCGCGCCCCGGGAGTGGCACCCGCGCCTGGAGCACACGCCGGCCGGGCGAGGACAACGGCTACATGGCCGCGATGGATCGATGGATCCTCCACCTCACGTCCAGGCACCCCGACTCCGAGGCCCCGTGCCTGAGCTACCTGCCCGAGGCCCGTGCACGCCTTCAGGAGCGACGCGACTCCCGGGACTGAGCGAGGTCCCTTGCCGCTCGGCAATGCGGCCGGATCCGAGGACTCAGCCTTCATTCCAGACCTAGGCTGACCTGGACCGCCCTTCTAGCCCACGACCCGAGACGGAACCGATGATCGACTTCGCGAACGGCACCATCGTCAAGCTCAGCCCGTCACAGGCCGGAGAGGACGTGATGAACATGCTCGTCCAGGGCGAAGAGGTGTATCGCAGCTTCAAGGGCGCACGTGACTCCGTGCACTTCACGAGCAAGCGCATCATTGCGGTCAACGTCCAGGGCCTCACTGGCAAGAAGATGGACTACTCGTCGCTGCCCTACTCCAAGATCCAGGCATGGTCAGTCGAGACCGCCGGGAGGTTCGACCGGGACTGTGAGCTCGAGATGTGGTTCAGCGGACTCGGGAAGGTCAGGCTCGAGTTCGCGGGCTCCGTGGACATCAAGATCCTTGGACAGATCATCGGCGACCACGTCCTCTGAGCGGGTTGGGCGGCAACCGACGCTCAGCCGCCCGCAGACAGCGCCTCGGTCAGTCGGCAACGGCGGCCGCGTCGGAGGGGATGTCCTCCTTGTGGGCGTTGATGAAGACGACCGACACGATCATGGCGACTGCGAAGAAGGCGGCGCCCCAGTAGAAGGCCACGTGGTAGCCGTGGATGAACGCGAGGGGCAGGGTCTGCTGCCCCTGCTCGGGGCTGGCCGGCGGGTTGTCGGTGAAGTACGCCGTCACCGCCCCGGCGAAGATCGTGTTCAGGAGCGCGGTGCCGAGCGAGCCGCCGATCTGCTGCGAGGTGTTGAGCACGGCGGAGGCGACGCCCGCGTCGTGGCTGCCGACACCGACGAGTGACGTACTGGCTGCTGGGATGAACACGCCGGCCAGGCCCACCGACATGATCACCATCGCCGGGAAGACCAGCGCCCAGTACGACGAGTCCTGGTCGATCCGGGTCAGGAGCAGCATCCCGACGACTGCCATGGCGAGTCCCGGAACCATCAACGCCCGCGGGCCGAGTCGGGGGAGCAGCTGGGCCACCACGCCCGCGGCCAGGATGATGCCGAGGCTGAACGGCAGGAAGGCGAAGCCGGCCTCGAGCGGTGTGTAGCCGAGGTTGACCTGGAAGTAGTAGGTGAGGAACAGGAACATGGCGAAGAGCCCGGCGCCCACCAGCAGGAACACCAGGAACGACCCGCCGCGGTTGCGGTCCAGGACGACGCGCAGCGGCAGCAACGGGTTGCGGGCCCGTTGCTCCCACAACACGAACCCGACCAGCAGGACCACCGCGGCGATCAGGAAGGTCACCGTGCTCGGATCGGCCCAGCCCTGCACCTCGGTCGAATTGGGGTCGTCGGGGTTCTTGACCCGGGCGGCCTCGGTGAAGCCGTAGACGAGGGAGAACAAGCCGAGGGTCGCCAACAGGACGCCCGGCACGTCGTACCTGGTGTCGCCGTGAGCCTTGCTCTCGCGGACCAGGGGGACGGCCGCGGCAGCGACGATCAGGGCCACGGGCACGTTGACGCCGAGGCACCAGCGCCAGGAGGCGTACTCCGTGAGCACGCCGCCGACGATCAGGCCGATCGCGGCCCCGCCGCCAGCGAGCGCCCCGAACACCCCGAACGCCTTGGCCCGCTCCTTCGGCTCCGTGAACGTGACCGTCACGATGGACAGGGCGGCCGGCGCCATCAATGCTGCGAAGGCTCCTTGGAGGGCGCGCGCGGCGAACAGCAGCTCCTGGTTGGGTGCGAGCCCGCCCAGCGCGGACGCACCGGCGAACCCGAGGAGGCCGATGATGAAGGTGCGCTTGCGGCCCGTGTAGTCGGCGATCCGGCCACCCAGCAGGAGCAGGGCGCCGAAGGCCAAGGTGTACGCCGTGACCATCCACTGCCGGTCCGCGTTGCTGATGTCGAGGTCCGCCTGCGCCGACGGGAGGGCGATGTTCACGATCGAGGCGTCCAGGATGATCATGAGCTGGGCGGCCGCCAGGACGGCCAGCGCCCACCAGCGACCCGGGTCCGGGCCGTCATGCTCCGACGGGTTGTTGCCAGGGCGGGCAGGGGGTTCGCTCACGACACCTCATCTCACGATCGATCCGCGTTGGTCGGGTGCCGGCTGGCCCTGATGAGTGGCCACACTGCCGTTGGTGACCCGACCCAACTTTCATGGAAGGCCTGACCCGAAGCCCCGGTCAAGCCACAAATCGACGATGTTGGCCCGCGCCGGACTCCTACACTTGCCTGATGGTGGACCTCGACGCCGTCGAAGCGCGGATCTGGGCGCTCCTCGATCCGTACCGGGACGAGCTCGAGGACGCGACCATCTACGGCATGCCGTCGCTGCGCTGGCCGGGATCCGGCGCTCACGACTACTTCGCAGCAGTGAAGCGGAGCGCGCGGAAGGTCAGCCTGTACGCGATCGCCGTGGACACGTGGCCGGAGACGCTCGAGGCCTCCTCCGAGGACCTCCGGGCCCGACGCACGGGGAAGGCGACCTTCTCGTTCCCGTCGCTGGACGAGGAGCTCGCGTCCGAGCTCGAGAGGTTCCTCGGGCGGCTGTACCAGCCATATCGCGCCCACCACGCGAGCCGCCCCAGTTCGTAGCGGATGCCCCGATAACGTCCGGGGGTGGCCAGCTCCCGACGATCCAGCGCTCGTCGACGCAGCGCGTCCCCGCGCAGGAGCGGCACGCGCAAGCAGCAGCGGCCGTTGCCGGTCGCCGGGCCGGGCGAGCGGCTGTGGGTGCTCGACGTCCCGTACGGGACGCAGGTCGACGGCGCCAGCTGGCACCCTGCCGTCAAGACCCACCTGTACGTCGGGCGCGTCCTGCCCGCGCGCCTCGCCCCGTACGCTCCCGGCCCCTACACGCTCGGTCGGTTCATCGAGAACACCCTCAACCCGGACGATCCGACACCCGGCCCTGAGCCGACCGACGACCTCGAGCCCCGGCGGATCCAGTTCGAGGCGGCCGATGCGATCGCGGCGCGCGCCGAAGCGGGAGGACGGCAGTTCCTGCTCGCCGACGAGCCCGGCGTGGGCAAGACGATCTCCGCGGTCCTCGGGGCGACGGCGGTGGGAGACCTCCGCGGCGCGCGACGGGTGCTCGTCGTGGCCGACCGGCCCGCCGCGATCACGATCGGCCACTGGTGCCGCACGATCACGGCCCTGGGGGACGGCGGCCTGGAGTGGGTCGTGATCACGTGGGACCGGCTCGAGAAGGTCAAGGACCACACCTGGGACGTGATCATCGCGGACGAGGCGCACGCCCTGCGTCGTACGACGACGAAGCGGTGGAAGCTGTGGGCGCGGATCTCCGGTCACGGGAAGCCGCACGACAAGGCGCCGTTCGTCATCGCGACCACCGCGACGCCCGGACACACCCCGCTCGAGCTGCCGTACCTCGCTCCGGCGTACGCGCAGGTGCTGGGCGAGTCGATGCGGGAGTGGACCTCGGCGACGCAAGCAGGGGACACGTTCGCCACCGCGCTCGAGCGCCACGGTGTCGGGGTCGAACGGGGACGCTACGGCGCGACGTGGACCACCGACCCGGCGCGGCGCGCGGCGGACCTCAAGCTCGTGCGGGGCTGGCTCGACGAGGAGCGGCCACCGGCCATGCTGCACCGCGCCGCGCCGTGGGGGCCGGTGCCGATCTCCGGCATGCCCGTGACGCTCACGCCGGCGGAGCGGTCGGCGTACGAGGCCGAGTGGGGTGAGTTCTGCCGCGAGATGGACATCGCCCGGCGCGGTCGCAACGTGGCGAAGGGTCGGGCCGCGCTCCTGCGGTTCCGGCAGAAGGCCGGGCTCATCCGCGTGGACTCGACGGTCGCGTGGATCGCCCAGCAGGTCGAGGCCGAGCGACAGGTGGCCTGCTCGGTCGAGTTCGTCGCCACCGCCGCCGACCCGATCGCCGACCGCCTGCGCGACTCCGGCATCGAGGTCGCATCGATCTACGGCCGCGACCGGTTCGACCCGGAGGCCGAGCGGCTGCGGTTCCAGACCGGGCAGGCGAAGGTCTGCGTCTTCACCACGGTCGCCTCGATCAGCCTGCACGCCGGGGAGACGCTTGCCGACGGCCGCAGAGCGAGCACGGAGCCTCGGGTCGGTGTCTTCCACCAGGCCCGCTTCTCGGGCATCGCCGGAAGGCAGGTGACCGGCCGCACCCACCGTGACCACCAGGTCTCGCCGTGGCACATCGCCTATGCCGAACGGACCGTCGAGGAGCAGGTCGGCAAGGTGATGGTGGAGCGGATCGCCGCGGCTTCCGACACGGTGGGCAGCGACACCACCGGCCTCGCCGACCTCGCCCAGCTCCTCGGAGCCGACTGGCTGCCGGTGGCGAGCCTGACCGAGGACGGCGCCTGAGCGTGCGGCTGGTCGCCGCCCTGCTCGCGGTGCTCGGCGTCTCGGTCGGCTGCACAGCGACGTCGTCGGGTCCGGGACCGGACGGCGACCGGCCCGGCTGCGGGCCGGTGTCGTCCGCCGACGTCCGCGGCGAGCAGCCGACGTACGGGCCGGACGAGCTCGCCCGCTTCCCGAACGACCATGCGTTGTGCGCAGGTCGGTGGGTGCCGGACGCGAGCGAGTGGCTGGTGCCGCAGGGGATGACGGTGAAGGACGGGACGGCGTACGTCGCGAGCTTCGACGGGACCCAGGTGGGCGGTCAGCGCCTCTGCACGATGCAGTCGGTGGACCTGAGGTCCGGAGAGATCGTCGAGTCCCGCTACCCGGTGCGCGGTCGGGTCGGGCCACGGCAGCCGACCGAGTGCCGGCACGGCGGAGGCGTCGTCGCCGACGAGCACGGCGTGTGGCTCGCCGAGACGCAGCGGCTGTGGCTGCTCGACCCCGACACCCTCGAAGTGGAGCGGGGCTGGGCATTGGCGGAGCCGGTGCGCGGTTCGTTCGCGGTGTGGGGCGAGGACGGTGAGCTCGGGCTGGGGAGGTTCCGGGCGGAGAACCCGGCCCGGCTCTGGTGGTTCGACACAGATCGGCTGCTCGACTCGTCGTCGTACGAGCTCAGCCAGGCGGACGCGGTCGGTGAGGTGAAGGTGCCGTCGGACACCCAGGGGGCGATCTGGGCCGAGCTCGGGGGAGTGGGGCCGGGGCTGTGGTTCGCGCGGTCCAACACGACGTGCGGCGTGCTCGTCGGTCCGGACGGGAAGAGCCGGTCGTTCGTGCCCGGCGCGGAGGGGATGGCGCTCACCGCGCCCGACCAGCTGTGGGTGGTCAGCGAGTCGGGGTCGCGGCTCTACCAGGAGAAGGGGCGGCCGCTGACGCCCATGCTGGCCCGCTTCGACACCTCCGACCTCGGGTCGTGGGCAGCGCCGGCCTGCAACCCCTGACGCCGGTCAGAGGCGCAGGACCCGGCCGGCGACGACGAGGTGCACCTCGTCGCAGGCGGCGGCGACGCGCTGGTTGACGAGACCGAGCAGGTCACGGAACAGCCGGCCGGAGCGGTGCTCGGGCACGACGCCGAGGCCGACCTCGTTGGTGACGAGCACGACGTCGTGCTCGCAGCGGTCCAGCGCCTCGACCACCTCGTCGGTGCGGGCGAGGACGAGGGCGTGGACGGCGTCGGAGTCGTGCTCCCAGGCGTCGTCCGCGTCGATGATCGCGGTGAGCCAGGTGCCGAGGCAGTCGACGAGCAGCGGGTCGCCGGCCCCTGCGATCACGCCCGCGAGGTCCTGCGTCTCGAGCGTGCCCCAGGCGGCGGGCCGGCGGTCGCGGTGGGCGTCGATCCGGGCCGCCCAGTCGGGGTCCTGCTCGCGGTCCGGCGGCGTGCCGGTGGCGACGTACGTCGCGGGGGCGCCGCCGATGAGGTCCTCGGCGTGGGTGGACTTGCCCGACCGCACTCCGCCGGTGACCAGGATCCGCATGGCGCGCATCCTGTCAGAACCGGCGGTCAGGCGGTGGCTGCCGCCAGCACCAGCACGGCGAACGAGACCTCCACCGCCGCGCCCAGCACGTCGCCCGTGATCCCGCCGAGTCGTCGTACGCACCGCAGCAGCAGGGCGAGCACGACGGCCACCATGGCCACCACCCCGAACACCGTGGACCACGCCGACCCCAGGCCGTGGCCGGCCAGCCCCACGACGACGGCGACCACCACCAGCGACGCGGCAGCGGCCACGACCGGCACCGACCCCACGTGGGTGACGCCGAGCCCGTCGGCGCGGGCGGCGGGCACGCCGCGCACGCAGGCGAGCGTCAGCGCGGCCCGGGACGCACAGACCAGGACCCCGACCACCCACCAGCCGTGGTCGTGTCGCACCACGGCCGTCAGCCCGGACGCCTGCAGCCCCGCGACGAGCACCACCGCGACGACGCCCGCCGGCCCGACGGGGCCGGTGCGCATCACCTCGAGCGAGCGCGCGGGGGAGTACGACGCGGTCAGGCCGTCGGCGGTGTCGGCCAGGCCGTCCCAGTGGAAGGCGCGGGTGCCGAGCGCGAGCACCAGCAGCACGACGTACGCCGTCGCGAGCGCCGGGAGCCCGACCCAGCCGGCCACCATGACCACCGCCGCTGCGGCCAGCCCGAGGGGGATCACCGCCAGAGGCGCGAGGACCATCGCGAGGCCGGCGACCCCACGGTCGACCCGGCTCGGCGGCGGGACGCGGACGGCGGTGAGCGTGCCGGTGGCGAGCAGCCACGCGTCGCGGAGGGTCACGAAGGCAGGATCTCCGAGAGCAGCGCCACGTCACGCAGCACCGCGACCCCGGAGCGCAGCAGCGGCAGCGCCGTGACGGCGCCCGAGCCCTCGCCCAGGCGCATCCCGAGGTCGAGGAGCGGCTCGAGGCCGAGGGACTTCAGCGCGTGGGCCTGGGCGGGCTCGGTGGAGCGGTGGCCGGCCAGCCACCAGGCGGCCGCTCCCGGCGCGTGGGCCTCGGCCACGACCGCGCAGGCGACCGACATGAGGCCGTCGAGCAGGACCGGCACCCCGCGGGTGGAGGCCTCGACCAGGAACCCGACGGTGGCCGCGAGGTCGGCGCTGCCCAGGGCGGCGAGGAGCTCGATCGGATCGGAGGTGCGGCCCTCGGCCCGCGCGAGGGCCTGCACGACGACGTCCCGCTTGCGGGTCCAGCCGTCGTCGTCGATGCCGGTGCCGCGACCGGTCACCTCGTCGGCCGGCAGGCCGAGGGTCGCGGCGACGAGCGCGGCGGCGACGGTGGTGTTGCCGATGCCGAGGTCGCCGGTCATCAGCAGCTGAGCGCCGTCGTCGACGAGCTCCCCGGCCAGCTCGGCACCGAGGGCGATCGACCGCTCGGCCTCCTCGCGGGTCAGCGCGTCGGTCAGGTGGATGGCGCCGGAGCCGCGCCGGACCTTGCGGGCGGTGACCTCGGCCGGGAGGTCGTCGAGGTCGGCGTCGACGGCCACGTCCAGCACGATGACGGCGACACCGTGCTCGCGCGCCAGCGCGCTGACGCCCGCACGGCCCGCGACGAGCGTGCGCACCATGGCCTCGGTGATCGCGGCGGGATAGGCCGACACCCCGTGCGCGGCGACGCCGTGGTCGCCGGCCAGCACCACGAGGCGTACGTCGGTGAGCCGACGCGGGGGCACCACGCCCTGGGCCGCCGACAGCCAGACGCCGAGCTCGCCGACCCGGCCGAGTGCCCCCGGCGGGGTGGCCAGACCGGTGAGGCGCTCGCGGGCGAGGGCGGCGGTCTCGGGGGAGGGCGGGGCGACGCGGGACGACTCGTTCATGGCGGCAGCAGCCTAGTGACGGCTCCGCCGGCGTCGCCTGCCAGTCTTGCCCGCGTGACCGGCCACTCCGTCCTGCAGCTCCCGGTGCCGCCGCTGGAGGGATGGGTGCGGGAGCGGACCGCGCACTACGACGTCGGGTTCGTCTCGGCCGACCCGCGCTTCGGCCACGCGCACATCACGGCCCTCGGACCCTTCGCCCCGACCCCGAGCACGACCGACCTCGAGACCGTCGCCGGGATCGCGAGCGCGACCCCGCCGGTCCGGGTGCGCCTCGAGCGCCTGGGCCAGTTCCCCAACGGGATCATCCACCTCGTCCCCGACCCCGACGACGCGCTGCGCGACCTGACCGCGCGGCTGGTGGCCGCCTTCCCCGGGTGGCCGCCGTACGGCGGTGAGTTCGGCGCCGACGTGCAGCCCCACCTCACCGTCGACGCGGCGTCCGACGACGTCGACCTCCCCTCGACCGCGGCGCTGCTCGCGGACGTCGTACCCGTCGACGTGGTGCTCGACCGGCTGCAGCTCGCGTGGTGGGAGACCGACCGCTGCCACGTGGTGGCGGAGTGGGCGCTCGGTCGTTGACCGGCGTGCGGACCGGCATGGCAGGATCACGGCATGGCTTCCTGGGCACACCTCGAGATCACTGTCGACGACCAGGGCAACGTGGAGGTCGGCGGCTACAACGCCGACCCCGAGGCGCTCGTGGAGGGCACCGAGTCGTGGGAGGACCTCCTCTCCACCCTCGGCGTCAACGGCTGGGAGCTGGTGCAGGTCATCCCCGGCGTGGAGACGACCTACTGGTTCAAGCGCCACGCCTGACGGCCGCCTGACGCCGGCATGAGCGACCTCCAAGACCGCTTCCGGGCGGCGTCGGCATCGGCCGACTGGATCTTCCACCGCCCGCCGTCGACGCCCGCGGCGATGCTCCGCGAGCTCGCCGACCACGCCGAGGCCAACGACCTCGCCTGGGACCGCTACGGCGAGCGCGGCGCGGTCGCCCAGCTCGAGGTCGAGGTCGCCGAGCTGCTCGGCAAGCCCGCCGCGGTGATGTTCCCCAGCGGCGTGATGGCCCAGCAGGCGACCCTGCGGGCCTGGTGCGACCGGGCCGGCTCGCGCCGCGTCGCGCTGCCCGACCTGTCGCACCTCGTGCACCACGAGCAGGACGGCCCGCGGCGGGTGCTGGGTCTCGAGCTCGAGTGGCTCACCACGGGCCGGCGCACCGCCACGGCCGACGACCTCGCCGCGGTCGGCGGTCGGCTGGGCGCGGCGATGGTCGAGCTGCCGCTGCGCGACGCCGGCTGCCTGCTGCCGTCGTGGGACGACCTGGTCGCGCTGTCCGAGGCCGCCCGCGAGCGTGGCGTACGCCTGCACGCCGACGGGGCGCGGATCTGGGAGTCGGTGTCCTACTGGGACCGCAGCCTGGCCGAGGTCGCCGCACTGTTCGACTCGGTCTACGTCTCGCTCTACAAGGGACTCGGCGGCTCCAGCGGCGCGCTCGTGGTCTGCCCGGACGACCTCGCCGGGGAGCTGCGCTCGTGGCGACAGCGCATGGGCGGCACGCTCTTCTCGCTGACCGCGCCGGCGGTGGGCGGGCTGATCGGCCTGCGGGAGCACCTCGGCCGTTTCGGCGACTACCGCGCGTGGGCCGTCGAGCTCGCGGCGGCCCTGCGCGAGCAGGGGTTCCGGACGTTCCCTGACGAGCCGCACATCGGCACCTTCCTGGCCTACGCCCCCGGCACGGCCGACGAGGTCAACGAGCGCGTCGTCGCCTTCGTCGAGGAGCGGGGCGTCGTCGCGTGCGGACTGTGGCGCGACGCCGACGTTCCGGGCTGGGTCGAGACCGAGCTGACCTGCTACGAACCGGCGATCCGCCACGACCCGGCCGAGGTGGCTGGTTTGATGGCGGCGGCCGTCGGGGAGAGTCCACCCGGCACCTAGCGGAGCACGGGGGAGTGGCAGTGACGGTGGGCGGACGCGTACGACGCGGGATGCAGCACGCAGCAGTGGTGGCCGTCCTCGCCGGAGGAGCCTCGTGGGGGCTGGCCTCGCCGGCCGCTGCGGCAGGCGACCTGTGCGACCGCGGTGTCGTCTTCGACGACGCCGACGTCCTCGACGACCGGGTCGTGGCCCGTGCCGCGCGCGGGGCCTTCGACGACGGGCGGGTGACGGTCAAGGTCATCGCCTGGCGTGACACCCCTGGCGCCGGCGACCTCTACGACGCACTCCTCGCGGCCCGCCGGCAGTGCAACGGGTGGGGCTTCACGGGCGGCGGCCGGCAGTCGCTGCTCGTCCTCGGGGTGTCGGTCGACGGGCGCGAGCTCGGCAGCCACTACGACGGCCGGGCCTTCGGCCGCTTCGACGCGGCTCGCGACGACGTCGAGCTAGACGGGATGGGACCGGCGTTCGGCAACGGCGCGTGGACGGACGGCATGCTCGCCGGCCTCGGCGGCTACGCCGACGCGTACGCCTCGCAGAGGTCCGACAACGACTCGGGTGCCCGCCCGGGCAGGCTGCCCGACGGCTACGACCCCTTCCCCGACGACCCCGACGACACGGGATCGAGCGGCGGCGCGGACGTCCCGGGCTGGGCTCTCGGGGTGCCGGTCGGCCTCGCCGCGGTCGGTGGTGCCGGGTGGGGCGCCACACGCGTACGACGCCGCCTCAAGGCACGCGCGGCCGCCCGGGCCGCCCTCGGGACGGCGACGAGCGCGATGGCGCAGGCGTGGTTCGAGCTCGACGAGAGCAACGAGCTGATCGACGCCCGCGTCGCCGCGTTGCCGCGCGTCAGCGACTCGGTCGCCGACGAGATCCGTACCGAGCACGCACAGGCGGTCGCGGTCCGGGATGCCGCCACCGGGACCTACCTGAGGCTCTCCGAGCTGCACACCGACATCGCCATCGCCGACACCGACACCGACGAGGCGCTCCGCGCGACCCACGACGTCGACGCGGCGACCGGTGGCCTGCGGGAGGCGCAGGCCGCGATGGCCGCGGTCGAGGTGCGGCTCTCCGCCTACGACACGTTGCGCGCCGAGCTGCCTGCCCGGGTGGCCGCGCTGCGCGCCCGGGCGACCGTCGTGTCCGGGCTGATCGCCGACCGGCAGGGCGAGGGCTACCGCACCACCGACAACGACGCCGCCCCGCAGGCCGCCGAGGAGGCGGCCCGGCAGGTCGAGGCGCTGGTCGCCGAGCAGCGCTTCGGAGACGCCGGAGCGGCGGCCGAGCGCGCCGACATCGACCTCGCCGCCCACGAGTCGTGGCTCACCGGCCTCGCGGCGTTCCGGGCCGCGCTGGAGCACGACACCGCCGCGCTGAGGACGCGCACCGCCGAGCTCGACCGGGCGATCGCCGACGCGTACGTCACCACCGAGGTGCTCGAGGGCGACCAGGACCCCAGCTGCGTGGACGGGGTACGCGTCGCCGTGGACCGCGCGGCGGCAGCGCGGAAGGCCCTCGACGGGACGATCCGCACGGTGGAGGCCCACACGTCGATGTCCGACCAGCAGTTCGCGCAGGCCCGCGAGGAGCTGACCGCGGCCCAGCAGTCGGCCGACGCGATCGCGGCCGACGCGGCACTGCCGGCGCAGCGGGTCGAGCAGCTCCGCGCGCTGTCGGTCGACCTGCCGCTGCGGGTGCAGCGCGCCGTCGTCGAGGCCGATGCCGTCCAGGGTCAGGTGACCACCCACCCGGCGGCGATGACGTTCCTCGCCGTGGTACCTGATGTCTCGACCCTGCGGGCCGGCGCGGTCTCCGTCGACGACGACCTGACGACGCCCCGCCCGCCATACCTCCGCCTCGACGAGGAGCTGGCCGACGTCGAGGCCGGGCTGGTGCGGGCCCGGGCCGAGGTGGACCGGGCGATCGCCGACCACGAGGCGTCGCAGCGAGCGCTCGAGGACGCCGCGTCGGCCATCGTCGCCGCCCGGGGCGAGGTGCGGCACAGCGACGTCTCGCGCGCCGCCAGCGACCTTCTCGAGGAGGCCGCGGCGCTGCTCGCACGCGCGGAGACCGAGACAGGGTCGCTTGCCGCGATCACGTCCGGAGCCGAGAACGCCAAGGATGCCGCCAACCGGGCAGGCGCCCGGGCCCGCCAGGACCGCCGCGACGCCGAGCAGCGACGAGAGGCTGCGCGCCGGGCGGCGGCCGCCAGCCGGCGCAGCTCCGGCGGGGGCGGTTTCGGTGGCGCCTCCGGCGGGGGCGGTGGCTCCCACGGGTCCGGCGGGGGCGGTGGCTCCCACGGG
>NZ_JBFUMR010000019.1:0-86265 GCF_054049275.1 Nocardioides sp. P5_E3 | reverse complement strand
GTGCGGGGGGCGTGGGGTGGCTCATCGTGCCTCCATCGTCTCAGGCGCGGAGGCCTCCGACCATGAGGACTGACCCCGAGCCGACCCTGACCCGGACCCCGGTCGACCCGGCCCGGATCAGGGCTGTCCCCGATGGTGCGGGGCGTCCCGGCCGAGGAGAGTTGGGGCATGGACAACGCCAGCCCCTCCACCGAGCAGCCCGGTCCGGGCACCCCGCCCCCGTCGGGCCCGCGGGTCACCCGCGACGAGATGAAGGACCTCGGCCGCCTGCGCCGCAGCGTCACCGACCGGCACGTGGCCGGCGTCGCCGGCGGCATCGCCCGCCACCTCGACGTCGACCCGATCATCATCCGCGTCGCCCTCGTGGTCGCGACGTTCTTCGGTGGGGCCGGCCTGCTCCTCTACGTCGCCGCCTGGATCCTGGTGCCCGAGGAGGGCACCGCGGACGAGCCGCTCGGCCTCGACCAACGCAGCCGCACGATCGCCCTCGCCGGCGTCGGCGTGCTCGCCCTGCTCGCCGCGCTCGGCGACTGGGCCGGAGCCTTCTGGTTCCCCTGGCCGCTGGCGATCGGCGTCGGGCTCGTCGTGTGGTTCCTCCACCGCAAGCAGCAGCGGACGCCCGCGCCGGCCAACGGCGCCGCGCCGCCGGCGTACGGCGACCAGCTCGTGCCGGACCCCGCCTCGGGCGACACCGCGGACTACACGACCGACTACGCCACGACCTACGACCCCGCCCCGGCACCCGGGACGGGCTACCCCCCGGCAGCGCCGTGGGGCTCCTACGAGCAGCCGCGGCGACCGCGCAACCCACGCAAGCGCGGCCCGATCCTGTTCTGGTTCACGATCGCGCTGATCGCGCTGGCCGAGGGCGTCCTCGGCGTGGTCGACCTGGCCGGGGTGGACGTCGCGGACAGCGCCTACCCCGCCCTCGCGCTCGGCATCACCGCCGTGGTGCTGGTCATCGGCTCCTTCTGGGGCCGCGCCGGCGGACTGATCCTCCTGGGGTTCATCGCCGCGTTCGGCACGGCCGCGGCGACCATCGGCAGCAACGTCGGGGAGCAGGACCGCTACTACGCGCCGACCAGCGCCGGTGAGGTCCGACAGGCCTACGAGTTCGGCGGCGGTCGCTTCACCCTCGACCTGTCGGACGTCTCCGACGTCGAGGGGCTCGACGGCCGCGACCTCACGATCGACGGGGTCGGCGGCCGCGTCGAGGTGGTCGTCCCCGACGGGATGGACGTCGACGTCCACACCCAGGTCGTCGGCGGCCAGAGCCAGGTCTTCGACCAGAGCAGCGACGGCTTCGACATCACCCAGGACGGGTTCGTCGACGGCGGCGCCGACGTCCCGGACATGTCCATCACCATCGACCTGGTCGGCGGCGAGATCGTCGTCCGCGAAGCGGCCTGAGGAGCACTGCCATGACTGACAACGAGAACGACTACTCCGACCTCTACGGCTACGACACCAGCTATCAGACGACGTACGACGAGCCGATGACCGGCCCGCTCGACGCACCGGACAAGCCGTCCGGACTGCACCCGGTCAACATCGGGCAGCTCGTGATGGGCGTCGCGTTCGCCGGCATGGTGCTGGTGTGGGCGCTCGTCCAGGGCGATGTCGTCGACACCTCCGAGCTCCGCTGGCTGCTGCCGATCCCGTGGCTGGCGGCCGGTGCCGCCGGACTGGCGGCCACGGTCTGGCCGGGCCGCCGGCAGCAGCTCGGCAGCTAGTCCAGGGAGCAGGCCGGCAGCGCGAACCACCGGAGGTCGTCGAAGTCGGCCCCCAGGTGGGCGGTGTCGGACCAGTCGGGTGGAGACGCGGCGGCCATGATCGCGCGGCCCTCGTCGAGGTGCTCCCTGAGCACCGAGACGGGGGCCGTCGTCGTGTGCCGGGGGTAGGTCATCGAGCCGTCGGCGGCGTAGGTGACGTCGCTGAGGCGCAGCGGCGGCTCGACCGGGCCGGTGCGGTGGTGCCACAGGCCGGTGAGCGGGTCGAAGCGGTAGTCGCCGAGCAGCCGCCAGCCCTCGCGCGCCACGAGGCGTACGGCCTCCACGACGTAGGTGAAGACCTCCTCGTCGACGAAGTAGTTGAAGTTGACCCGCACCCAGCCGGGCTTGATGCCCTCGCAGCCGCCCCTGATCTGGGCCTCGAAGCGGAGGCTGTGGTCGAGGTCGATGTCGAGCAGCCGGTGGCCGTAGGGGCCGGCGCACGAGCAGCCGCCGCGGGTCTGGATGCCGAAGAGGTCGTTGAGGAGCGCGACGACGAAGTTGTGGTGGAGGTAGGTCCCGTCGGGCGCCTTGACGACGAAGGAGACGATCGAGAGCCGCTGGGAGTCGAGGTTGCCGAGGATCTGGATGCCGGGCTCGGCGACCCACGTCTCGACCGCGCGGCGCAGCAGCTCCTCCTCGTGGGCCTGGATCGTCTCCACGCCGACGGCCTGCTTGAGCTGGAAGACCAGCCCCGCGCGGATCGACTCCACGATCGCCGGGGTGCCGCCCTCCTCGCGGTGGGCCGGGTCCTCGAGGTAGCGGTGCTCGGTCGGGTTGACGTACATCACCGTCCCGCCGCCCGGCACGACCGGCACCCGGTTGGCGAGCAGCTCGCGGCGCACGACCAGGACGCCCGGGGTGCCCGGGCCGCCGATGAACTTGTGGGGGCTGAGGAAGATCGCGTCCTTGCGCGAGCTGCCGGGGCCGTACATCTCGATGTCGACGTAGGGCGCGCACGCGGCGAAGTCCCAGAAGCTGAGCGCACCGTGCTCGTGGAGCAGGTCGGCGACGCCCTCGGTGTCGGTGACGATGCCCGTGACGTTGGAGGCCGCGGAGAACGAGCCGATCTTGAGCGGGCGGTCGGCGTGGCGCTCCAGCTCCTCGCGGAGGTGGTCGAGCGAGACCCGGCCGTCGGCGTCCTCGTGGATGGTGACGACGTCGGCGATGGTCTCGCGCCAGCTCACCTCGTTGGAGTGGTGCTCGAAGGGTCCGATGAAGACGACCGGGCGCTGGTCGGCGGGGATCGCGTCGCTCAGGTGGTGGCGGTCCTCGAGCGTGCAGGGGATGCGGAGGCCGAGGATGCCGATCATCTTGTCGATCGCCGCGGTGCTGCCGGAGCCGCAGAAGATGACGACCGTCTCGTCGTCGCCGCCCACCGCGTCGCGGATGATCCGTCGCGCGTCCTCGCGCAGTCGGGTCGTCTGCAGCCCGGTGCCGCTCGCCTCGGTGTGGGTGTTGGCGTAGGCCGGGAGCACCTCGTGGCGGATGAAGTCCTCGACGAAGGTCAGGCTCCGCCCCGACGCGGTGTAGTCGGCGTAGGTGACGCGACGCGGACCGTAGGGACCCTCCATCACCTGGTCGTCGCCGATCACCGATGCTCGGATGCGCTCGAGGAGGGCGGTCGAGGTCGCGGTCGGGGCGGCACCGGCGTACGTCACGGGGTGAGCGTACGCCGGTGCGAGGCTCTGCCTGTCACCGCTGAGAGGTGGTCTTGTCCATCACCGCGGCGACCACGTCCGGGTTGTCGCTGAAGATCCCGTCGACGCCCGCGTCGAGGAAGGCTCGCGCCTCCGCGGCCAGGTCGCCGGGCGCGTTCGGGTCGGTGCCGAGGCGGAAGTTGGTGGCCATGAACTGGTTCTCGCGGCGCAGGGTCCACACGTGCACGACCAGGCCGGCGGTGTGCGCGTCAGGCACCACCGACGACGGCGCACCGGTCCGGCCGGCGGCGTCGCGCGGGAGCACCAGGTTCTTCGCGGCGCCCAGCCCGTCGGCGTACGTCGCGATCGCGGCGAGGCCCGCCGACGTCACCATCGAGGCGTACGTCGTGCCCGGCAGGTCCGCAGGCCCGCCGGAGGCGTCGACGAGCTGGGCGAGCGGCACGTCGACCATGGCGTCGAGCTGGCGGAGGTTGCCCACCTCGAAGGACTGGATGATGACCGGGTCGTCGGCGTCGGCCCAGTGGCGCTTGCGCAGCGCTGCGACGAGCGGCTCCTCAAGCGAGAGGCCGATGGAGTCGAAGTAGGTCGGGTGCTTGGTCTCGGGGTAGATGCCGACGCCCTCGCGGCGGGCGAGCTTGATCACCTCGTCGAGGGTCGGGATCCGCTCCTCGCCGTCGTACGCCGTGTTGTCGGGACGCACCTGCGGGAGCCGCTCCTTCGCGCGCAGGGTGCGCAGCTCCTTGTAGGTGAAGTCCTCGGTGAACCAGCCGGTCACCGGGCGGCCGTCGATGGCCTTGGTGGTGCGACGGCCGGCGAACTCGGGGTGGTCCGCCACGTCGGTGGTGCCGCCGATCTCGTTCTCGTGGCGGGCGACGAGCACGCCGTCCCTGGTGGAGACGAGGTCGGGCTCGATGTAGTCGGCGCCCTGCTCGATGGCGAGCTCGTAGGCGGCGAGCGTGTGCTCGGGCCGGTAGCCCGAGGCGCCACGGTGGCCGACGAGCACGGGCTCGACGAGCGAGGGCCCGGCGGCCTCGGCCGGCGCCGCGGTGGCGTTCGCGGCGGACGAGGTCAGGGCAGGGGCGAGGGTGGAGATGGTTGCGGTGGCGAGTGCCAGCCCGAGGCCAGCGCGTGTCCGAGAGGTCATGCCCGCGAGCCAATCGGGCTGGGGCGGCGGGCCGCGGACGACGTGGTGAACGCCCCGTGAACCCTCAGCCGACGGCGGTCGCCGCCTCGCGCACCACCGACAGCGCCTCCTCGGGGTGGTCGGTGATCACCCCGTCGACGCCGGCGGCGAGGAGCGCCCGCACCTCCCCCGCCATGTCGCCGAGCGCGTCGGGGGCGGTCCCGCGGCGCAGGTTGGTGGGCAGGAAGCGGTTCTCCGCGCGGACGGTCCAGGCATGGACGGTGAGGCCGCGGCGATGGGCGTCGCGGACGAGGGACGACGGCGCGCCGATCGCTCCACGCGCGTCCCGGGGCAGCACGAGGGACCTGTGCGCGCCGAGCCCGTCGGCGTACTCGTCGATGCGGTCGAGCTCGTCGGGGGTCACGGCGTGCCCGCGGTCCAGCAGCTGCACGACGGGCAGCCGGGTCCGCTCGGCCAGCCGTCGGAGGACGGGCGCCTCGAAGGACATCAGCGTCACCCGCGCCCACGGGTGGTCGAGCCCCTGGCGGGCGAGCTCGCGCAGCAGCGGCACGTCCAGCGGGAGGCCGGCCGCCTCGTGGTAGGCGGCGTGCTTGAGCTCGAGCGCCACCCCCACCGGGCGGCCCCGCCGGACCGACTCCGCGCCGACCATCGCCAGCACCTCGGTGAGGGTCGGCACGCCCTCCGCACCGTCGTACGCCGCGTTGCCCGGCCGGCTGCCGGGCATCCGCTCACGCGCGGCGAGGGTCTTGAGCTCGGCGAGCGCGAGGTCCTGGACGAACCAGCCGTGCTCCTCCGCCCCGTCCACGACCAGCGTGCGGCGCAGGTGGGCGAGCCCGGGACGGTCGGCGACGTCGGTCGTCGCGCTGAGCTCGAGGTCGTGGCGCGCCACGAGCACCCCGTCGCGCGTGGCGACGAGGTCGAGCTCGATGTCGTCGACGCCCATCCGGATGGCGGTCCGGTAGGCGTCGAGGGTGTGCTCGGGACGGTGCCCGCTGGCGCCGCGGTGCGCAACCACGGCGGGGGTGGGGACCAACGACGAGGTCCTGTGCACCGCCTCGCGGGTCACCGTCATGGCACCACGCTGCCCGAGCACGGGGACCGGACGGTGGTGCCTCGATGACGTGAGGGTGAATGCCGCATGATGACCGCGTGACGCTCCCGAGCCTCCCCTCCCTGACGTCCCTGCCCGCCACCGAGCACCCCGACCTCGTCGCCGCTCCCGTCGCCGCCGCGCTCGCCGCGTGGCCCGGGGCTGCCGAGGTGGCCGTGGTCGGGATCGACCCCGACCTCGCCGACACCGCGGCGATGAGCGAGGCGTACGACATCCCGATGACGGCGGGTGGCAACTGCGTCGTGGTGGCGGGCGCGCGGGCCGGCGACGAGCGGATCGCCGCGTGCGTGGTGCGCGCGGACACACGGGCCGACGTCAACACGCTGGTCCGCAAGATCCTCGACGTGCGCAAGGCGTCCTTCCTCTCCATGGAACGCGCCGTCGCCGAGACCGGCATGGAGTACGGCGGCATCACCCCGCTCGGGCTCCCCGACGGATGGCGCGTGCTGGTCCACGACGCGCTGCTCGACGAGCCCGTCGTCGTGATCGGCAGCGGCGTACGTCGCTCCAAGCTGCTCGTGCCCGGACGGGTGCTGGCGGACCTGCCGGGCGCCGAGGTGGTCCCCGACCTGGGTCGCTGACCACCCTTGCCATCGTGACAGTGCCACTGTCACAGTTGAGGCATGCGTCTCGCCACCCTGCTGATGTACGACGGCAACCCGCGCAAGGCGGCCGACGAGGTGGTCGCGCTGGAACGGGCGGGCCTCGACAGCGTGTGGGTCGCGGAGGCCTACGGCTTCGACGCGCCCACGCTGATGGGCTACCTGGCCGCCACGACCGAGACCGTGAAGATCGGATCGGGCATCCTCAACATCTACTCGCGCACCCCGGGCGCCCTGCTGCAGACCGCGGCCGGGCTCGACAACGTCAGCCAGGGCCGGGCGATCCTGGGTCTCGGGGTGAGCGGGCCGCAGGTGGTCGAGGGCTTCCACGGCGTGCCCTACCGCAAGCCGATGGCGCGCACCGCCGAGGTCGTCGACATCATCCGCCGCGGCCTCAGGCGCGAGCCGCTGTCGGCCGACGGCGAGTTCCACCTGCCGCTGACCAAGGACGACGGCGCCGTCACCGGCCTCGGCAAGCCGCTCAAGCTGCTGACCCGTCCCGAGCGCGACACCATCCCGATCTGGATCGCCGCGCTGGGCCCGAAGAACGTCGCGCAGACCGCCGAGATCGCCGACGGCTGGATCCCGCACCTCTTCCACCCCGAGAAGGCGCACCTGGTCTGGGGTGACGCCCTCGCGGCCGGCAACGCCAAGCGGCAGGAGGGCCTCGGTCCCCTGCAGGTGATGGCCGGCGGCATGGTGGCCATCGGCGAGGGCCCCGACACCAAGTCGCTGCTCGACTTCGCGCGGCCGATCTTCGCCCTCTACGTCGGCGGCATGGGTGCGAAGGGCAAGAACTTCTACAACGACGTCGCGCGGGCCTACGGGTACGAGAAGGAGGCGGAGGAGATCCAGGACCTCTACCTCTCCGGCAAGAAGCGGGAGGCCGAGGCGCTCGTCCCCACCGAGTGGCTCGAGGCGGCCAACCTCGTCGGCCCGGCGTCGTACGTCCGCGAGCGCATCGCGGCCTTCAGGGAGGCCGGGGTCACCGACCTCAACATCACGCCCGTCTCCGAGGATCCGGCCGCCACCGTGGCGCAGGTGAAGGAATGGGTGTCCTGAGCCTCGTGCACGCGCCGGGCCGATACGCGACCCTCCGCCGGATCCGGTCCCTGGACCCGGAGGTCGACCACGACGAGATCCTCCGGCTGACCGCCCGCTTCGAGTTCCCGTGGGACTACTCGCAGGGCACCGGCATCGCCTTCATGCGCGACTACGGCGTCCCCTCCATCGCCGCCGTCCTCGATCGCACGCGGGAGTTCGAGGACCACGGCACCAAGCGCTACGACGACACCATCCTCATCGGGGACGAGGCCACCCTCGACGGCATCGACTCACCGCGGTCGTACGCCGCGCTTCGCCGGCTCAACCGCATCCACGGCCACTACGACATCCCCGACCACGAGCTCGCCTACGTCCTCGCCACCACCATCGTCGGCCCCGTCCGCTGGATCGAGGCCTACGGCTGGCGCCGCCTCGACGACCACGAGCTCGCCGCGATCACGAAGGTGACCACCCGCTTCGGCGAGCTGATGGGGATCAAGGACCTGCCCACGACGTACGACGGCTACCTGGCGCTGCTCGTCGACTACGAGCGCCGCCACTTCGCCCACACCCCGGAGGCCACCCGGCTGGCCGAGGCCTCGATCCGCATCGCGAAGGAGGTCGCGCCGGCGCCACTGCGACCGCTGCTGCGGCGCGTCACCATCGCGGTCATGGACGAGCCGCTGCGCGAGGTGCTCGGCCTGCCGCGCCAGCCGCGGTGGTTCGTCCGGGCGGTGCGCAACGGGCTGCGGGCACGCGGGCGGCTGCTGCGCCTCGCTCCCCCGCGCCGGACGGCGTACGTCCACCGACCGAGCACCTACCCGCACGGCTACCGGCTCGAGGACCTCGGACCGACCGCGATGCTCGACGCGCTCAACCGGTCGGCGTCATGACGCATCGTTCACCAGCGTGTTCACCAGGGCCGGTCGAGCAGGCCCGCCGTGCCCCGCTGCTGCTCGCCGAGCTGCGCGTCGAGGACCAGCAGCGCGCCGGTGAGGGCCGGCGTCGCCCACTGCAGCCACGCCAGCTTGCCGCGCGCGTCCTCGGCGACCTCGGGCTCCTTGGGGTGGCCGTCCTCCCCGCTCGCGTCGCCGAGGCGCTGGCCGTAGACGTACGCCGCCGCGGACGCGGCCACGGCAGCGCCGGTGAGCGCCGTCTTGGCCACCACGGACGCAGTGGTCGGCGGGTGCGTCGCGACGCGGTTGCGGTTGTCGGCGAGGATCGCGATCCCGCTCAGCAGGTGCAGGCCGATCGCGGCGCCCTGCACCGGACCCCACCGCTCCCAGCCGGTCCCCGAGACCTCGACCCGCTCCCGCTCGGTGTCGGGCTCGCGCGCGGCCTGGTTGAGCCCGACCGCCCCCATCAGCGAGCCGCCGAACCACGCGGCGTTCGTGACGAGGTGGGTGGCACGCACGGCCGTGCTGATGAGAGTCATCCCGCCAACGTAGGCACGCCGCACCGGCGTCGCCTCACCCCGTCGGGGAGGTCCACCACCCCGACCGACCCAGCCCATCGGAGGAACCATGCCTGACCGCCCCAGCATCCTCGAGCAGGAGCACGAGGACTTCCGCGCCGTGGCGCGCGCCTTCTTCGAGAAGGAGGTGGCGCCCCACCACGCCGCCTGGGAGCAGGCAGGGATCGTCGACCGCGAGGTCTGGCGCAGGGCCGGTGAGCGCGGGCTGCTGTGCTTCGACGTCGACGAGGCCTACGGCGGACCGGGGATCAAGGACTTCCGCTACAACATGGTGCTCGCCGAGGAGTCGGCGCGGGCCGGGGCCTCCGGACCGGGCTTCGCCGTGCACACCGACATCATCGTCCCCTACATCTCCGCGCTCGGGACCGACGAGCAGAAGCAGCGCTGGCTGCCCGGCTGCGTCTCCGGCGAGCTCGTCACCGCCATCGCGATGACCGAGCCAGGTGCCGGGTCCGACCTGCAGGGCATCCGCACGACGGCGGTGGACGCCGGCGACCACTACGTCCTCAACGGGTCGAAGACCTTCATCTCCAACGGGATCCTGTCCGACCTGGTCGTCGTGGTCTGCCGGACCGACCCCGACGCGGGGCACCAGGGCATCTCGCTGCTCGTCGTCGAGCGCGGCATGGAGGGCTTCGAGCGCGGCCGCAACCTCGCCAAGATGGGGCTGCACGCCCAGGACACCGCCGAGCTGTCCTTCACCGACGTGCACGTGCCGAAGGAGAACCTCCTCGGCGCCGAGGGCTCCGGCTTCGTGTCGCTCATGGAGAACCTTCCCCAGGAGCGCATCTCGATCGGCTGCATCGCCGTCGCCGCGATCGAGCACGTCCTCGACCTGTGCCTGGCGTACGCCAAGGAGCGCGAGGCGTTCGGCAGGCCGATCGGCACGTTCCAGCACAACCGCTTCGTGCTGGCCGAGATGGCCACCGAGGCGCACATCGCGCGGGTCTTCATCAACGACTGCGTGCTGCGGCTCAACGCCGGCGAGGTCGACACGGCGCTGGCGTCGATGGCGAAGTGGTGGACCACCGAGCTGCAGAAGCGGGTCGTCGACGCCGGTGTCCAGCTGCACGGCGGCTACGGCTACATGGACGAGTACCCGATCTCCAAGGCCTACACCGACTCGCGGATCCAGACGATCTACGGCGGCACGACCGAGATCCAGAAGGAGATCATCGGGCGGATGCTGGGCCTGTAGACGGTTGGTGGCGATCGTCTACGTTCGGGGCATGGACCTTTTCGAGATGGACGAGACCCAGACCATGACCCGCGAGGCGGCCGCCGCCCGGCTGCGCGCCCTCGCCGACTCGCTCGCCAAGCACAACTCGGTGGAGTTCTCCCGCGAGGGCGGCCGCGTCACGGTGGCCGTGCCCGACGAGGTGCGGCTCAAGGTCGAGGTCGAGCTCGGTGACGACAACGAGATCGAGATCGAGCTCACCTGGTAGCCCACCCGTCAGCTCACCGGGTCGCCAGCACCTCGCGCAGCCGCGCGGCGAACTCGTCCGGCTTGCCGGTCTGCCCGTACTCGCCGCCGAGGAACCCGTTGTGGCCGCTGGGGAAGACCACCGGCTCGACGCCCAGCTCCCGCGCGACGGCGTACCCGGCGCGTCCCGCGATCTCCCCGTCCGTGGGGCCGCCCGACTCCTCCCCGACGCCGATGACCACGGTGGTCGACGCGTCGCGGACGGCGGCGAGGTCCGGGACGCGGGTGCATCCCTCGCCGCGCATGTTGGCCATCAGGCCGTCGTTGCGTGAGCCGTCGTCCTCGGTGGGCAGGCCGAACACCGCGGGGTCCGGCACCGGCTCGTCGCCCGTCCACTCGCCGCGGTGCATCACCAGGCTGATGAAGCGGGCCATCCCGGGCCCGATGCCCGACGCGTCGTAGGCAGCCACCAGGTCGTCGCACGCCCTCCCGATGGCGGCGCCGTCCGGCAGCAGCGGGGCCATCGGCGGCTCGTGCGCCACCAGGACACGTACGTCGTCGGGGTGCGCGGCGACCAGGAAGAGGGAGTTGACGGCCGCGCCGGACGAGGCGAACAGGTCGACCGGTCCGACTCCCAGTGCCTCGACGAGGGCGTGCAGGTCCTCGGCGTGCTGCTCCGGCGTCACCGCCGCCGTGTCGTCGTCGCGCGTGCTGCGCCCGACGTTGCGCGGGTCGGTCAGGACCAGGACGCGGCCGTCGAGCCGGGCCACGAGGCTGCCGAACCCGGTGCTGTCCATGGGCGAGCCGGCCAGCACCAACGGTGGGTTGTCGGCGGTCGCGTCGGCGAGGTCGCCGATGACGTCGAAGGACAGGACGGCGCCGGGGACCGCGACGGTTCCGGGCGTGCGGGGTGCATCGGTCATGGCGACATCATCGAACCGGTCGCGGATCGTCCGCAACGCCCCCTAACCTGCCCGGGTGACCGACTTCAGCGAGCAGGACCTCAGCGGCTCGAGCTTCCAGCGGGTCGACCTCTCGGGCAGCACGTTCCGGGGCGCCGACATGAGCGACCTCGACGTCCGTGAGGTCGACCTCAGCCGCACCCGCGTGCGGGCGGCGTACTTCGACGGCGTCCGGATGACCGGCGTCGAGATCCCCGACATGGAGATCAGCGGCGAGGTGCTGCGACTCGTGGTCAACGGGGTCGACGTCGTACCGCTCGTCGAGGCCGAGCTCAACCGGCGGATGCCCGAGCGCGCGCTGATGGCGCCGACCGACGTCGCCGGCTTCCAGGAGGCGTTCGCCGTCCTCGACCGGCTCTGGGGCGAGACGATGGGTCACGCCCGGGCCGTGCCCGTCGAGCAACTGCACGAGCAGGTCGAGGGCGAGTGGTCCTTCATCGAGACCCTCCGCCACCTCGGGTTCGCGCACGCGTGCTGGGTGGGCGGCGTGGTGCTCGCCGACCGTTCGCCCTGGCACCCGCTCGACCTACCCTGGGACGAGGCGCCCGAGCACGAGGGGGTGCCGTGGGCACGGCGGGCGCGGCCCGAGCTGCACGAGGTGATGGCCCTGCGTCGTCAGCGCCGGGCGACCGTCGCGGAGGTGCTCGACGGGCTGACCGACGCCGGGTTGGGCCGGTCGGTCTCCTCGGCGACGCCGTTCCTCGCCGATGCCACCGGGCTCACCGTCGCCGACTGCCTGCGCGTCGTCCTCAACGAGGAGTGGGAGCACCGGCTCTACGCCGAACGCGACCTGGCGGTGCTGGCGTCCCGCTGAGGTCACGCGAGCCGCGCGGCGAGCGCGCGCCCGAGGCGTACGCCGGAGAGCCAGGCGGTCTCGACCTTCGGCGTCTCGCCCCACCCGTCGCCGCACACGCCGACGAGGCGCTCGCCGTCGACGAGGGCGTAGGGCTGCTCGCGCCGACCCGTCGGACGGGCGAAGGTCCAGCGGTGGACGTGGGCGTCCTGCGACTCGCCGATGTCGAGCAGCCTCCGGACGGCCTGCAGCACCGCGGGTGCGGCGCCGGCCGGGTCGTCGAGGTGGCGCGCGGCCAGGTCGGGGGTCGAGTGGGCGACCAGCACCGGGGCGTCGTCGCCGCGGCGCCGGCCGTCGTCGGCGATCCAGCCGACGTCGGGGTCGTCGTTGACGAAGGCCCCGTCGAAGCGACCGGTCGGGCTGACGCCGTCCCACGTGCGACCGGACCACCGGCCGGCCACGGCGATGACCGGCTCCCACTCCCGGTGCAGCTCGTCGCCGACCGGGTGGTCGCCCACGAGCCGGCGGGCCTGCGGGTCGGGCATGGCGAGGACGACGGCGTCCGCGTCGAGCTCCGTCAACGCTCGCACCTCCCGTCGCTCGACGGCCAGGTCGGCGGCGAGGTCCTCGACCAGCGACCGCAGGCCGTGGGGCGCTCCCCAGCGGACCGGCCCGGTCTTGCTGTCCGGCGCGCCTGCGCCCAGCGCCGTGAACGTGTCGGTCCACTCGCGGGCCAGCCCGCGCTCGGCCCAGTCGTCGACGACGGCGGCGAACCCGGGGTCGCTCACGGTGAGGTAGGACGCACCCAGGTCGACGCGACGGTCCCACAGGGTGCGGGCCGCCATCCGGCCCCCCGGCACACGACCGCGGTCGAGGACGCGGGTGTCGAGGCCGGCCGCTCGGAGCTCGCGGGCGCAGGCGACGCCCGACAGGCCGGCGCCCACGACCACCACGTCGGCTCTCATGCGGCGACCCTAGGTCAGGCGGTCAACGGGGCGCGCGAGAAAAGCGGGTGCGTGAGAAGCGCCCAGTGCGTAGAACCGGTGCATGGACCTGGATGCCGCAACGCGGTCGTGGATCGAGGACGGCTTCGTCGTCCTGCCCGGCTACCTCCCCGCCACCGACCTCGCCCCCGCCGTCGACGAGCTCGGACTCCTGTTCCCGTCCGCGGCCGACTTCCACGACGGAGCCGACCCGGACCGCAACGCCCGGTTCGTCGGTGACGAGTTCGACGGGATCGACGGCTTCCCGTTCGCGAGCCCCGCTCTCAACCGGATCCCGGTCTGCGACGCAGTGGTCGCGCTCGCGACGACCCTGCTCGGGACCTCGGACATCCGCCTCTACTCGGCGGAGGCCTGGGCGAAGTACGAAGGCGCCGCCGACTACGACCAGGACCTCCACCGCGACTACCTCAACCACACCGTCCTGGCGCCCTCCACCGCGCCGGCGTACCGCCAGCTCGAGCTCTTCGTCTTCCTCTCCGAGGTGACGGTCGAGCTCGGCGCACCGCGGATGGTTCCGCGGACCGCCACCACGGACGGGCTGCCGGCCAAGCCGAACTTCTTCCCGCGCGGGAACGCCAGCGACACCGAGGCGGGGTTCGTCGACTCGACCGGGCGTCCTGACCTGTACCGGGAGGAGGTGCCGGCGACCGGCCCGCCCGGGACGGTCGTCGCCTTCCAGCCGCAGACGGTCCACCGAGGGGCCGCGATCACCCGGCCCCGCGGAGCGCGGTTCTCCATGCACCTCAACTACCGCCCGGCGGCTGCCGAGTGGGCGCAGCGCCATGCCTGGGCCGACCGCAGCCACGACCCGTGCTGGTACGACTTCGTGGAGCACGCCGGCCCGCGCCAGCTGGAGCTGTTCGGGTTCCCCGCTCCCGGGCACCCCTACTGGACCGCCGAGACGCTCGACGGCGTGGGCCAGCGGTATCCCGGGCTGAACATGGCCCCGTGGCGTTCGCGGGCGTGAGGCTCCGGCCGGACGACGCACGCACGCCGGGAGCCGGCCCTCGTGGACCGGCTCCCGACGTGCGTCAGGACCGCTTGACCCGCGTCAGCGGCGTACCGCGGTATGCAGGGTCGTGCGCGACGGCAGGTCAGTGCTCGCGGTCGGCGTGAGCACGACCCGGACGACGAGCCGGCCGGCCCTCTTGGTGAGCTTGCGCGGCAGCCTCACGGACCGGCGCGCGTCGCCGTCGACCTCGACGACCCGGACCACGGTGACCTTGCCCCGCTTCGCGGTGATCCGCACGGTGCCGGCCGCGGTGGCGTCCAGGCGCACGACGGCCTTCCGGCCGACCCGGAGGTTCGAGGTCCGCGGACGGACGTCGGTCTGCACCATCGCAGGCGCCGGGGACGGTGCCGGCGATGTCGCCGGGGCCGGCGTCGGGGCCGGCGTCGGAGCATGCGTCGGGGCCGGGGTCGGCTCCGGCGTGGGCCCCGGGGTGGGGGCGGGGACCGGCGCGTCGACACCGGCCTCGGTGACCCACTTGCGGCCGTCGTCGGTCTTGGTGACCGTGAACCGGTCGTAGACGTCGCCGATCGCGAGGTCGGTCGTGGCGGCGGCGGTCTTCTCCGCCAGGTAGGAGGTGTAGACGAGCGTGTCCTTGGTGACGTCGATGACCTGGTACGTCGTCACGCCGGCGCCGCGGAGGACCTGGGTCGCGCCGTTGAGCGTCCACACGTTGCGCTCGTCGGTCTCGAGCTCGTAGTGCTTGGCGCCCGAGTTGGACACGATGTAGACCGGGCCGTCGGTGATCCCGGCGTCGGCCGTCACGTCGTCGTTGTTGTACCCGCGGGCGTAGGTGTGGTCGTGGCCCATCTGCACCAGGTCGATGTTGTGCTTCTGGAACACCGGCACCCAGTACTTGCGCAGGATCGGCTCGTTGCGGCCCGCGCTGGTCGAGTAGACCGGCTGGTGGAAGGTGACGACGTTCCACTTCGAGTCGGTCGTCGACAGCACGTGGTCGAGCCACTTCGCCTGGTACTCGGTCCACAGCTCGCCGACCTTGGTCGACGGACAGTTGGTGGCGAGGCACACGGGCAGGTTCGCCGGCGTCAGGAACGTCGTGTCGCGGCTGGCGTTGACGGTGATGAACCGCACGCCCTGGTAGTCGGTGAAGTAGACCGTCTCGGCCGCGAACTCCGACCAGTGCTCGAAGTAGGCGCGGTACTGCGCGGCGACCTCGTCGTCGCCCTCAGCCAGCTCGGCCATGTCCCCGATCGTCTCGACCGTGGGCTGGTTGAGGGGGTACTCGAAGTTCGCCTTCCACGCCTTCATGTAGCGGTCGCCGGAGTACTCGTGGTTGCCGGGCGCGGCCATGATGTTCTTGGTGGCCGCGGACGTCTCCATGCCCTTGAACCAGTTGATCCACTGGGTCTCGTTGCTGGCCGTGTCGATCAGGTCGCCGGCGTGCACGGAGCCGATGGCGTCGGGCGCGGTCGCGAGCGACTGGTCGACCACCTTGGGCCACGTGGTGTCGAGGCCGATCTGCGCGTCCCCGTAGTAGATGTAGGAGAAGTCGGTGACCGACGGGTCGGCGGTGGTGAAGGTCTGCCACTCGCTCCACGCGTCGGGGTTGCCGACGCGGTAGCGGTACTCGGTGCCCTGCTGGAGCCCACCGACGGTCGCGGAGAAGTGCTCGAGCGGGTTGTTGTTCACCACTCCCTGCGGGTAGCCGCGGAGCGTGCGGGTGAGCCCGCCGGCGGACGGCTGGACCTGCACGCGGCCGACGGTCTCACCCTCGTTGCCGGCCTGCCAGGAGAAGGACTGCGAGCGGGTCGGGTCCTCGGTGGGGGTCAGGATGACCCGCGACGGGGGCAGGGTCGACGGCGTCTCGAGGACGGGCACCAGCTCCTTGAAGTCGAAGTAGATGTCGCTGCTGGTGTCGCGGTCCTGGTAGAGCGCGACGGCGACCGTGTTGGTACCGGGCTCGAGCACCTCGGGAGAGATCGTGAAGGTGCCGGTGACGGGCGCACCGCCCGAGTTGCCGGCGTACTGCAGGTTGGTCGAGGTGTCGGTCGCCCGTTCGTCGGCGGCGTTGTAGACCCGGTCGCCGTTGACGTAGACGCGGACCGCGTCGTCGAAGACGACCTCGGCACCGAGCCCGGCGATCGACTCGATCGTCTGGGCGTCGATGTCGAAGGTGCTGCGGAGGAAGAACGTCGGCACGTTGGGCGCGGACGCCCCGTCGACGTACTGGTTGAGCAGGGTCTTCGGCGTGAGGCCGCTCACCGAGCCGAGCTGGCCACGGATGGCGCCGAACGAGCCGGGAGCCGACTTCCAGTCGGAGGCGTCGTACGACGCTCCGGTCCACGCCAGCACGTCCTCGGCGCCGCGGTGCGGCTCCGTGTTGTCGTCGAGGTAGCGCCAGGTCGTGTCGGTGGTGCTGATCAGCGGATCGGTCGACACCGCGGCGGCAGCCGGGTCGTCGGCGATCAGGGTGGTGGTGCTCGCAAGGAGCACCGACGCGACGCCGGTCGACACCAGGAGCGGCGCGAGGCGTCGTGGTCGGCCTGGGGTGGCCACGGTCTGCTTCATCATTCCCTTTCACGGGCGGCCCGCGCGCAGGCGCGGGGGACGGAGTACGCCGTCCGCCACGCATCTGAGTGCAGCCACGTGTCCCGGAGGGGGTCCCACCGTGAACGCCCGACGACCCTGGCGCGGCCTCCTGCTGGACCGGCCCGAAAGAGGGACCAAAGGATGAGGGGCACTGCGACGAAGGTCCGCACTCCCCCACGCTCCCGGCGGCTTGGGACCTCAGCCCGTCCCGCCTCGCCCCGGCCGATGTCGCAGCACCGGCTCGCCAAGCTGACGCACCTCCCTGCCGCTCGTCCGGGGTGCGGTCGGGATCAAGGCGCCGTTCTAGCCATGACCTCCGCAGCCGGGGTCGCACTTTCAGTGCCTGGGCAGGCGTGGCCTGGGCAGGTGCCTGCTCCAGCGCAAACGACAAGGGCCCGTTCAGATAACGGTGCTACCCACTACGGGTGATGCCGAGCCGCGGGAAGTGCTGCCAACCTGCCCTTTACCTGTAGGGGACGAGGGGATCCCATGCACATTCGAGTCCTTGCCGCAGCGGCCGCGGCCGGCGTCATTCTCGGGCTGCAGCCAGCAGCCGCAGGGGCCGCTTCAGCTACTGCGGTGCCCGACGGGCCGGTCTTGGTCAGCAGTTCGACGGACGTGAGCCTGACGATTGCTGATGACGGCACAGCTACCGCGGACGTCACCATTGAGAACCCGACCGCGGACGGGATCGATGTCTGGGTGACCCTGGGTGCGGTCAGGGACGACGACTGCAAGATCGTCAGCCCGACCGAGGCCAAGAGGCTCGAGATCGACGCGTACCGGCACACGAAAGTGACGGTCAAGTTCGCTGCCGCGTGTGACCCGGACAGGGAAAAGGGCACAGACTTCATCGTCAACACCGACGCGAACGACGAGACGTTCACGATGCACGCCACCCCGCCCGCGAGCTCTGATCCGAACTGGGCAGCGATCCTCGCCATCTACGCGATCGTCGGGGTGGTCGTCGCGGGACTGCTTGTCGTCGTCTGGCGCTCGTGGTCGAGCGACATTCCCCCGGGGAATGATGACAACCCGAAGCCGGATGGCGTCGCAGCAGGCGTGACCGATCCGCCCGCTTCGAACAAGGTCGTGATGACCCTGCCAGGGCTGGACGCCTCGTGGAAGTTCGCAGACAGCTGGGCAGCGAACGCCACCGTCGTCACCGCGCTTTTCACCGCGCTCTTCGGCGCGAAGGACCTCCTCACCGACCTGCTCGGCGACTCGGGGAAGACGCTCATGACAACCGCTGCCATCGCCGCCGCGCTGTCGGTGGGACTGGCGGGGATCAGCCCGATGCTCTTGCAGTCGCTGCGCAAGCGCGGCCTCAAGCGGCCAGAGGTGGCTACTGGAGACGCGGACGGCTCCCAGTGGGCCGAGGTACCAGCTGGTCTGTACGTCACGCCGCGCGGGTTGCTGGTCGCAGGCGCTCTGACGTTGACGGCGACGAGCGGGCAGCTCGGCGTCATCCTCTACCAGCTCGTCGAGGTGGAATTCTGGCCCTGGTGGGCCTCCGTCGTCTCCGGCTCCGCCGCAGCCATCCTTCTGATGTGGTACGCCATGGTGGCCACCCGGCAGAACCTCACAACGGGCGCGATCCGCGCGTTGGCAAAGGCGGAAGAGGATCCTGACGACGGAAAGGCTGAGGCCGCCGCGGAACGGAAGGTCGCGAGACTGCGGGCCGCGGCAGTGCGCCAAGGGTTTGCGGCCGACGACGTGAGGGTTGTCATCGTCCCGACCGCGGTCTCCCCCTCGGCCCCGGTCGCCGAGGCCGCAAAGCCCGCCGCGATCCTGTAGACCGCCGGCCGTGATTCGCCGGTAACGCTTGCGCACCCAGCCGCAAGGAGATGCTGAACCGTGTACGAGCAGGGCATGGGCGGCCATGGGCTGCGCCTCCGGCGTAGCCCATTCCGGGCCGGCGGCATCGGTTCCTCGGGTGGCTGGGTCCTCGCGCGCACAGGCAGGCGGACGATCGCGCTGTCACACAACGGGCGCAGGTGGAAGGAGGTCACGCCCGGAGGCAAGGACATCGGCGGGCATCGATCTACTCATCGAACACCCTTGCGAATACCGCAGAACCTGAGTAAGATCGTGCTGAACCCGGATGAGGTGTGCTACGAGGGCCTCGGCCCAGTTGGCGTCCTGGTGACGACCCGTTGACCTGCCGCACGTGTGTGCGGTGTGGAACCCGTCGTCGAAGGAGGCCGCCCGTGATCCGTCACCCGATCATCGCTGCGGCCTGCGACGTCCGGGCGTCGCTCAAGGCCGTGGCCGGCGCGAACCCGACGTTCATGACGGTCGACGAGAAGGCGGCGGCGCTGCGTGAGCTGGCGGCGGCGGAAGCCCAGCTGGTGGAGCTGCGGTTGCGGATCCTGGCTGGTGCCGGTGACCTCGCCGCGGACACGGCGGCGAGGGATGCGGCGGGCTGGTTGGCGCAGCACACCCGGACGTCGTACGCCGACGCGCGAGCCGACCTGCGGCTCGCCGGCGCGCTGGACCGCGACCGACCGGTCCTCGCCGCGGCGATGCGGGAGGGCGCGGCGTCGCTGGCCCAGGCGCGGGTGATCGACCGCGCGCTCGGCTTGCTGCCCGCCGGCGTGGATGCGGGGACGGTGGCGTTGGCCGAGGCGCACCTCGTCGACCGGGCCGGGGAGTTCGGTCCGAAGGAGCTCGGCCGGATCGGACGCCGGATCCTCGACGTCGTCGCACCCGAGATCGCCGAGGCCACCGAAGCCGCCCGCCTGGCCGACCTCGAAACCCACGCCGAGCAGCACACCCGGCTGACGATGCGGCGCCTCGGCGACGGCACCACCCGCATCTCGGGCCGGGTCCCGGACGCCGCCGCCACCCGGTTCGCGACCTACCTCGAAGCGTTCACCAACCCGCGGGTTGCTGGTGACCGGGGCGCCGAGCCTGCTGGTGACCCGGTGGCCCGGCTGGCGTACCCGAAGCGGATGGGCCAGGCGTTCGTCCAGCTCCTCGAGACCCTCGACCCCACCCGGCTCCCGATCCACGGCGGCGACGCCACCACCCTCGTGGTCACCATCGACTTCGACGCACTCAAGGCCGACCTCGCCACCGCCGACCTCATCGGCGCCGGCCTCGTCCCGGGCGACGACCTCACCGGCGACCAGATCACCGCCGCCCAGGCCAGGCGGCTGGCGTGCACCGCGAAGATCCTCCCCGCCGTCCTCGGCGGCGACAGCCTCCCCCTCGACCTCGGCCGCACCCGCCGCCTCTACACACCAGCCCAACGAAAGGCCCTCCTCGTCCGCGACCGCACCTGTCGCGGTGAGGGCTGCGACGTCCCCGGCACCTGGTGCGAGGCCCACCACCTCGACCCGTGGCACACCGGCGGCCGGACCGACCTCGCCGACGGCGTCCTCTTCTGCAGCCACCACCACCATCGGGCCCACGAAGCACGATGGCGCCTCGAGCGACTGGCCAACGGCGACTACCGCTTCCACCCACGCAGATAGGCGGCGACACCGAGCAGGTCCTATCCGCCCGAGGCCCGCCTCGCCACCTTGGCACCATCGATGCGGCCCGACGATCCGCGCTCTGGTCACCTGAGTTGACCCGCGGTCACCCAGGTCTCGGTCTCCCGGCTTCGGTGCGCGCCTCTATCGCTCGCAGCACCGCAACCATGTCTGCATGACCGTGCCCCAGCTGCTCGGCCTCCGCGAACAGGTCGCGACAGGTGTCGAGGACGGGCGAGGACACGCCGACCCGACGCGCTGCCTCCGCGACGAGACGACTGTTGTAGTGCACGTCACTGATCGACGCCTGCACCTCGAAGTCGCCCAGCACCAACTTCTCCAGCTTGATCCGAGAGACGCCGCTGGCCATCGGCCCGGAGTCCAGCACCGAACGAAAGGCCTCGACGTCCAAGCCGTTGTTCTCGGCGAAGTGAAACGCCTCCGCCAGGCCCGCGACCTGGGTGAGGAGGAAGAGGTTGACTGCCAGCTTCATTCGCGTGGCGTTCGGGACCTCACCGCACGTGACTGTGGTTGAGCACAGCGGTGCGAGCAGGGGAACGACCGCATCCACGGCTGCGGTCGAGCCGGCCACCATGCCCACCAGCTGACCTGCCTCCGCGGGGCGACGCGACCCCGACACCGGTGCCTCGACATAGCGGCCGCCTGCCGACGTGATGTCCCAGGAGAGTCGCTCCGAGTACGCCGCCGCCGTCGTGCCCATGTGGACGAGCGTCCGTCCGGCCACCATCTGGTCGAAGCGGGGGGTGCCACGCTCGAGCACCTCGTCGATGACCGCGCCGTTCGCCAGCATGAGGAACACGGTCGTCGAGTCGCGGAACACGTGAGCCGGACTGCGAGCGACCGTGGCGCCGGCCTCGGCCATGAGTTCTGCCTTGTCGCGAGACCGGTTCCAGACCATCAGGGTCGTACCCGCACGAAGCATGTTGAGCGCCATGGGTAGGCCCATGTGCCCGAGCCCGATGAATCCGACACTCATGAATGCCTCCCGTGACTCTTATCGGACCGCTCGCCGACGGCTCGGCTCGAGTGCTCACCTCCGAGCTGTACCGTGATCAGCGTGCCGCTCTGCCGCCGGCGCGGACCAGCGCCCATCCGGCCAGTTGTCGCCGCATTGGCGCCACCACGGTCCAGCCGAGGTCCGGATCGAGCAGGGACGGTCAGCGCTTCCGATGACCCGGTGGCGCGGTCGTCGGCGCCTCCCACGCCTCACCGAATGGACTCCGGTGGCCTCGACCCGCAGATGTCCGAGCTGCAGTCGGCCGCCGGCGTCCGGACGTCGCCGGCCACACAGCGCACCCGGCCGTGACGAGCAGTGCTCGTGTCACCGCCCACCCCCGCTCGCACGAGCCAGCGCATGAGTTCCTCCCCAGGGTCCGACCTCACGTTCCCTGTCAGGACACGACGCACACCCGCGCGCACCCGGACGTACTCGACTTCGGGGATCGGCGTCGATGCGTCTCGCGGGCACGGTGCCGGCGGGCTCATCCTCCGTAGCGGTCGGCCACCTCGTCGAACCGCTCGCTCGACCTCGCCACGATCGCGCGGTAGTCGTCGTCGTCGAGGTGCAGGACCTTCATGAGGGGCATGACCTCACGGCGTCGGGCCACCCGGCTCTCGTGCTCCTCCGGGTCCGCGTCGCGGGTGGTGATCTCGAACGACATCGCGCATGCCAGCGCCACTGCCGCACTCACCGCTGACAGGTCCTCGTGCGCCTCGTGGTGGTCCCGGATGCCGTCGACGATGGTCAGCGGTAGCCCCCACGCCTCGGCCACCGCGCCGCCGATGTCGGCGTGGGTGAGCCCGAAGACCACCCGCTCGGTGTCGAGCAGGTCCACGCCGTCGGTGGCGGCGGCCAGGGCGAGCGTCTCCAGGATCTGCTTCCCGAAGTGCCGGGCCAGCACGATCTTGCCGAAGTCGTGCAGCAGCGCGGCGGTCCCTGCCTCCGCCGGGACCGGAACACGGGCGCGGGAGCGGATCACCTCGGCCGCGATCGACGCGGCCACCGAGCGCTCCCAGAGCGCGCCCGGCTGGAGGCCGTACGCCGGCAGCGCCTGCAGCATCCTGCCGCCGACACGCGAAGCCAGGGTCAGCGACAGCAGTGTGCTGGTACCGAGCCGCACCGCGGCGTCACGCACCGACGTGATGTTGGCGCGGTGGCCGAGTGCGGCCGAGTTGGCCAGGCGCAGCACGTCCGCAGTCAGTGAGACGTCGAGGGACACGATCTCGCTGATCTCGCGGATGTCGGCGTTCGGGTCCGCAACCAGTGTGGCCAGTCGCGCGACGGTGTGGGGCAGGGGTTCGACGGACTCGGCGGCGGCCAGCAGGTCCGCCGGGTCCACGAGCGGTGCGGTGGTCACGTGCAGGTGATCGGCACGCCGGGGCGAGATCTGAGGAAGACGTGCTGACGGGAAACGGGGAGTCACCCGAACGGGCGGTGAAGACGTGCAGTGGTGCCGCGCCCTACGCTCCCGAGATGGACTTCTCGTGGACGACCTCCTGCCGGGCGTTCGCCGATGCCGCGGAGTGGTTCGTCGCCACCGCCGCCCTGGTGGACGGCCGGTGGACGGAGCCCGGCCTGGGCGAGTGGGACGTGCGCAGCCTGGTCGGCCACACCAGCCGTGCGCTGCTGACGGTCGAGACCTACCTCGCCAGTCCGGCGGAGGTCGTCGAGGTCGGGTCGACGGCGGACTACTACCGCGCGACCCGGGCCGCCGCCGCGGGCCCGGACGTCGCGGACCGCGGAAGGGCGGCCGGCGAGGCGCTCGGCAGGGACCCGGCCGCTGCCGTCGCGGAGATCGCGGCCCGCGTGGTCCCCCTGGCCGCTGGGTGCGAGGGCACCGAGGTGGTCACCACGATCGCCGGCGGGATGCGGCTTGCGGACTACCTGCCGACCCGCACCTTCGAGCTCGTCGTGCACACCGCGGACCTCGCAGCCGCCCTCGGGCTGGTGTCCGAGCCGCCCCCGGTCCCTGCCATGCAGGCCTTCGACCTGGTCGCGCAGCTCGCCGTCACCGACGGTCGTGCCACGGCGCTCCTGCGCGCCGCCACGGGCCGGGAGGGACTTCCGCCGGGCTTCTCGGTGCTGTGACGCACCGACGTGGGGGCAGCTCCTGGCTCCTCAGCTCGCTCCGGCGCCCGGGGACACCTGCTGCCCCAGCTCCTGGTCCAGCGCCTGCCGCGGCGTCGGGAGCGGGGTTCCCGCGGAGCTCGAGAGCAGGGAGCGGTAGACGTCGACGTACCCCTCGCACATCCGCTCGGCGCTGAACCGTGCGGCGCCGCGGCGGCACGCCTCCGGGTCGATCTCGTCGATCCTGCCGACGGCGTCGACCATCTCGTCCACGTCGTCGCAGATGAAGCCCGTCACGCCGTCCTCGATCACCTCGGGCACGGAGCCGCGGCGAAGCGCGATCACCGGGGTGCCGGCCGCCAGCGACTCGATCATCACCAGTCCGAACGGCTCGGGCCAGTCGCTCGGGAAGAGGGTGGCGCGCGCACAGGCGTAGAAGGTCGGCTTCTCGTCCTCCGTGATCTCGCCGACGAAGCGGACGTGGGAACCCATCTGGGGGGCCACCTCCTCCTGGTAGTAGGCGACGTCGGTCGGGTCGACCTTGGCCGCCAGCCGAAGGGGCACCCCGGTGCGCCGCGATACCTCGATCGCCGTCAGCGGTCCCTTCTCGTGCGCGATCCGGCCCACGAAGCCGAGGTAGCCGTCCGGGTCGTGGGGCACGTCCCGGTAGTGGTCCAGGTCGAGGCCGTTGTGGACGGTGGCCGCCCACGTCAGGTCGAGGTCCGCCACCGCACGCCGCTGGTCGTCGCTGATCGACACGAGCGGCACCGATCCGTAGCGGGGCAGGAGCTCGCGCACGAAGTCGAGGTCGAGGCGCCCGTGCAGGGTCAGCACCGTGGGGGTGGTGATGAGCCGCGTGAACGGCAACGCCAACAGGTCGAGGTGGGAGTGGATCACGTCGAAGTCGTCGGCGCGTGCCGCCAGCTCGGCCATCATCTCCAGGTGCAGGTGTGGCGCCACGTTGGCCATCTCGTGGGCGTCGAAGCGCTCGCGCAACGGCTTCTCGAAGGCTTCCAGCCGAGCCGTGGTCGAGGAGGTCTCCGGCGCGAAGAGCGTGACGTCGTGCCCCTGTGCGACCAGCCCGTCGCAGAGCGTCGCGACGACGCGCTCCGTCCCGCCGTAGGCGCCGGGGGGCACTGCCTCGTAGAGCGGCGCCACCTGCGCGATGCGTAGGGGGCGTTCGGCACCGGTCCCGTTCGCCCTCGCGGTCGCGGGCACCGACCGTGGGGTGCGCCGTGCGCCCCCCTCCCCGTTCACCGTACGCGTCTCCGTCATGCTCAGTCCCTCCATGTCGCCCTCCATGTCGACGGCGCCCGAGCGACCGCTTGCTTTCCTTCTCCGGCAACCCCATGTCCCCGGGGTCCTGCCCCGGAGGTGAGGACCGGCGACGCCGCGGGGGGTAGTCGTGCACGGCGCCGCCGGTGGCTATTCGGTGCGGCCCGCTCCGCGGTAGTCGGCGACGAGGCTGCCCTTCTCCAGGATCCGGCGGACCAGCCGCCCACCGGCGATCCGGATGTCCTCGTTGACCCTGAAGGGCGTGGCGACGCGCATCCGCGACGCCGCGTCGACCGCCGCAGCGAGCGTCACCACGCGCTGCTCGAGCTCCGTCACGCGCGCCTCGAGGTCGCGTCCCCGCAGCTCCGCGGCGCCACCGTCTCCAGGGTGTCCGTCCTGACCGTCCACGTGCGTCTCCTCAGTCGTCGTGCCCCGCGTTCGTCCCCATGACCCGCGAGCCGTCGGCGTATGACGCGAGCCCGGGTCCCGGTCAACCCCGATCCACGCTTGGGCGTGCTCCATCTGCAGCACGCCCGAAGGGAGGTTCGCGTCATGCGCTCGGCCGAAGCCGGTCATAGACTCGTGGAGGTCTACCCGAGGGGCCGCAGCTCCTGCTTCCCGGCGGGAAGGAGGACCCTGTGGCGAGCGATGCGGTGCGGGGCGGTGACGGGCCGCCGTACGACGAGCGCGCCCTGGTCGACCTCATCCCGACGGTGCGCCGGGTGGTCGGGGCGAGGATCAAGGACCCGCACACGCTCGAGGACCTCGTCCAGGAGACGTTGGCCCGGCTGATGTCCTCCTCCTCGCGCATCGATCCCGACAAGCTGTCGCACTACGCCTCGGTCACGGCGCGGCACGTCGTGGCGTCGTACGCCGAGCGGAACGACCGCGCACGCAGCCGCTCGCACCTGCTCGCGGAGCCCCCGGGCGCGGAGGCGCCGGAGGGTGAGGCCCTCACCGCCGGCGTCCTGCGGCAGGAGGAGCAGGAGTTCGTCGCCGCCGCGCTGGCCCACCTGTCCGCGGCGGACCGGGACCTCCTCCTGGCCCACGAGGTCGACGGCGACGACACCAGGACGATGGCGGACCAGCTCGGCTCCACCCCCGGGGCGGTCGCCGCCCGCCTGAACCGTGCTCGCGCCGGCCTCCGCGTCGAGTACCTCCTCGCCGCGGAGGGAGTCGAGCCGCCCACCGACCGCTGCCGGCCCGTGCTGCGATCGCTCTCCACGGGCGACCGGCGTCGCCAGCGGGAGCTGGACGCCAACGTCCACCTCCTCGAGTGCACGACGTGCGCACAGCTCGCCGACCGGCTCTTCGAGCGCCGCGGGCGCCCCGCTGAGGAGGATGGCGTGGTGCGGGTGCCGGTGTCCCGGGACGCCGACGTCGTGACGGCCAGGCAGCAGGGCCGCGAGGCCGCGGCGCGAGCCGGCTTCTCGTTGTCCGACCAGACTGTCATCGCCACCGCGATCTCCGAGATCAGCCGCAACATCGTCAAGTTCGCCGAGCGGGGCGAGGTGACGATCTCCCTGGTGTCGGAGGACGGGCGCCGGGGCATCAGCGTGGTGGCGCGCGACGTGGGGCCGGGGATCGCGAACCTCGAGGATGCGTTGCGGGACGGCTACAGCACCTATCAGGGGCTGGGCCTCGGACTCCCCGGCGCGAAGCGCCTCATGGACGGGTTCCACCTGACGTCGGTCCCCGGCGAGGGGACGACCGTGGCGATGGACAAGTGGTTGCCGTGAACCGATCAGCACCGACGAGCGAGCACGACGAGAGAGGCGTAGACATGACCGATCAGTCCAGCACCGAGGCCACTGCCGAACCCGTGCACAGCGAGGACAAGCTGCTCCCCGAGCTGGTCGCCCACCTGCGCGACAACCGCACCGACCTGCGGCAGCAGTGGGCCGAGCGGATCACCCAGGCCAACCTGCTCACCTCCATGACGAACCAGGAGGTGTTCTCCGAGGCGACCTCGGTGTACGACAACTACGTCGAGGTGCTCGAGACGGGCAGCGTCAAGGCGCTCCAGCACTACGCCCGCGACCTCTCTGAGCGCATCATCCCGCGCGGCGTCGAGACGCACGAGGTGATCGGGATCGTCCTGCTGCTGAGGGACGTGCTGGCCCGCTCGCTCTTCGAGAAGTACCGCGACGACTTCGAGCTCCTCAACCACGTGCTCGACGCCTACGAGCCCGCAGCGAACCGCATCGCGAACACGGTGGCCGTCAGCTTCGTCGAGCAGCGGGAGCGGGTGATCCGCGACCAGCAGGACGCTCTGCTGGAGCTGTCGACCCCGGTGCTGCAGGTGCGCGAGCGGCTGCTGATCCTGCCGATCATCGGCGTGCTCGACCAGGACCGGGCCCAGCAGCTCACCGAGCAGCTCCTGCACGGGATCCGCGCGCACCGCGCCAAGCTCGTGGTCATCGACGTGACCGGCGTCCCGAACATGGACGAGGCGGTGGCCAACTCCCTCGTCGACACCGTCACGGCCTCGCGCCTCATGGGTGCCGACGTGATCATCACGGGGCTGTCGTCGGAGATCGCCCAGACCCTCGTCACCATCGGCGTCGACCTGAGCAAGATGCACACGGTCGGCGACCTGCAGGGAGGGATCGAGGAGGCGGAACGCCAGCTGGGGTTCCGGGTGTCGAAGGTGCCCGATGCCGACTGACGCCCCCACCGCACCACGCGCTCCCCTGCCCGCCTCGATCCTGTCGCAGGGGCCGAACCTGATCGTCTCGATCCACGCCGCGCTCGACGACGAACAGCTCGTCCGGCTGCAGCGCGACCTCCTCGAGCGGGTCGGGCGGGACCGGTCCAGCGGGATCCTCATCGACGTGGCGGCGCTGGACGTCCTCGACTCCTTCGCCGCGAGGACGCTGGCCGACCTCGCCTACATGGCGCAGCTGCGCGGTGCCAGGACCGTCGTGGTCGGCATCGCCCCGGAGGTCGCCATGACGCTGGTCCGCCTCGGCGTGCGGATCCCGCTGACGCAGACGGCGCTGGACCTCGAGGAAGGCCTGGAGTGGCTGTCGACGTGACGGACCCGCTCGAGCGCTTCCGTCTCGACTACGCGCCGCTGCTCCTGCGCCACCTCGGGCAGCGGGACGAGACCGGACTCCAGGCGGCCTACCAGCTCGGGCGTCGCGCGATGCAGGACTCGGTCGGCCTCCTCGACGTCGTGCGGGTGCACAACGACGTGTTCCTCGAGGTCCTTGCCACCGCCCGCGACCTCGACGAGGCCCACGACCTCGCGGCGGCCGCGTCCACGCTCCTCATCGATCTCGTCGCGGCCTTCGAGGTCGCCCAGCTGGGCTTCATGGACGCCCAGCGGGAGACGGGTCGACCGGCTGAGCGCCTACGCTGACTCCATGCCAGCGCCCCGCACCCGCCGCGCGAGAGCGGCCAGGAAGCGCCAGCGGCGGATGGCGAGCGTCGAGCACGACCTCAGCCCGGGCGAGTGGACCGCGCTCCAGGAGGCCTGGGGCGGGTGCGCCTACTGCGGCGCGACGGGCGGCTCGCTGCAGAAGGACTGCGTCCTCCCGATCTCCCGCGGCGGCCGCTACACGCTGCTCAACGTCGTCCCCGCGTGCGCCTCGTGCAACGCGAGCAAGTGCAACGACGAGGTCACCGGCTGGCTGCGCCGCAAGCGGCTCGACGAGCGCGCCTTCCTGGTGCGCCTCGCGACGGTGCAGGCCGAGCTCCGGCAGCCGGCTACAGCGGCGAGTCCTCCGGCACCACCCGCAGCACGCTGACCGTCCCGGCCTCGCGACCCACCACGACCTTCACCCCGTCCAACCGCTCCAGCGCGGCGCGTACGTCGTCGACCTCGAGCCGCGTGTCGACGGCGATGTCGGCGTCGCGGACCGGCACGGCCGTCTCCGGCCAGTCGGACGAGTCGACCTCGAACGGGTCGAAGTCGGTCTGGGCCGCCGACCACAGCTGGAGCGCGGACTCGGCGACGATGTCGTCGGTGGTGGACTGATCGGAGGTCATGCGTCGAAGGTACCCATCTCCGTGCAGTTGACCGCGACCGCTTGACTGACCAGATGGCGACCCGACTCCTGCTCCTGGCGGACACGCACCTCCCCACGCGTGCCCGCGACCTGCCGGCCGAGGTGTGGCGGGCCGTGGAGGAGGCCGACCTCGTCGTCCACGCCGGCGACTGGGTCGACGTACGCCTCCTCGACGAGCTGGAGGCGCGGTCGGCCAGGCTCTTCGCGTGCTGGGGCAACAACGACCACGGCGAGCTGCGTGAGCGGCTGCCCGAGGTCGCCCGGGTCGAGGTCGAGGGCGTCCGCCTCGGCGTGGTCCACGAGACCGGGCAGGCGAAGGGCCGCGAGGAGCGCATGAGCGTCGAGCACGCCGGCCTCGACGTGCTCGTCTTCGGCCACAGCCACATCCCGTGGGACACCGTCACCGCCACCGGGCTCCGGCTGCTCAACCCCGGCTCCCCCACCGACCGTCGGCGGCAGCCGCACTGCACGTACCTGACAGCGACGGCCGTCGACGGCGAGCTCAGGGACGTCGTCCTGCACCGGCTTCCGCCACGCTGACGCGTCAGGCGTCGGAGCCGCAGACGGAGCAGGGCGCCTGGTCGGAGTACATCCTTCGACCCTAGCCAGCGGGGCCGCGGCCCATCATGATGTGACCCCCGCCACACCCCTGTCAGCACCCCGCAGCACGCCAGCCAGCATCCTGAGGAGCCGGAGATGACCGCGACCGAGACCGACCCCGACGTCCTGGCAGTGCGCGAGGAGTACGAGGCCCGCATCCTCGGGCTGCACATGCCGGCCACCGTGCGACAGGCCGCGGAGACCTACGGCGACGCACCGGCCTTCTCCGACAAGTTCGACGTTCCCGAGGGCGAGACGTGGTCGACGATCAGCTGGACCGAGACGTGGGACCTGACCCGCCGGGTCGCCGCCGCCCTGATCGACCTCGGCGTCGAGCCGGGCGACCCCGTGGCGATCATGGCGGCCAACCGCACCGCGCACACGCTGGCCGACTACGGCGCCATGACCGCGGCCGCCGTGCCGATGTCGATCTACAACACCCTCGCCCAGGACCAGGTCTCCTTCATCGCGGGCGAGTCGCGTCCTGTCGTGGTGGTGCTCGAGGACCACGACCGCTACCAGCGGTGGGAGCGGGCCCTGGACGAGGTCGACTCCATCCGCCACCTGGTGATGCTGTCCGACGCCGACCGCGTGGACGACCCGCGGGTGATGACGTGGCCCGACCTCCTGGCCCGCGGTGACGACACCGGCCCCGTCGACGAGCGGATGGAGCGGATCACCCCCGACCTGCCGGCGACGTTCCTCTACACCTCCGGCACCACCGGCAACCCCAAGGGCGTGGTGCTCACCCACCACAACGTGATGTACGAGGCGGTCTCCACCCTCGACGCCGGCGGCCTGCACGGCCCGCAGCGCACCATCAGCTACCTGCCGCTCGCCCACATCGCCGAGCGCATCCTGGCGACGTACGCTCCCCCGTTCCTGGGCAGCCACGTGCACGCGATCCCGGACCCGGCGGGCCTCCTCGGCGCGCTCGGCGAGGTGCACCCGACCGCCTTCTTCGGCGTCCCCCGCGTCTGGGAGAAGATCAAGACCGGCATCTCGGCCAAGCTTGCCGAGGACCCCGACCCCGCCAACCAGAAGCTGGTCACCGACGCGATGGCCGCGGGTCTCGCGTGGACGCAGGCCCACGAGTACGGCAACGCGATGACGCCGGAGGTCGAGGAGGCCTTCGCCAAGGCCGACGAGGCGATCCTGGCGTTCCTGCGCCTGCTGCTCGGCCTCGACCAGGTGCGGTGGGCCGCGAGCGCCGCCGCCCCGATGCCGCTCGAGGTCGCGAAGTTCATGGGCGGGCTCGGCGTGCGGGTGTACGACGTCTACGGCATGACCGAGACGACCGGGGCCTTCACCTCCAACGGACCCGACGCCTTCAAGCTCGGCACGGTCGGGCGGCCCAACCCCGGCGTCGAGGTGCGGCTCGCCGAGGACGGCGAGATCCTGTGCCGCGGCCCGGTCAACACCCCCGGCTACTACAAGCAGGAGTCCGCCACCCGCAACCTCGTCGACGAGGACGGCTGGATCCGCACCGGGGACATCGGCACGGTCGACGAGGACGGCTTCTACTCGGTGGTCGACCGCAAGAAGGAGCTGATCATCACCTCGGCGGGCAAGAACATCGCGCCCTCCAACATCGAGAACTACCTCAAGGAGTCGCCGATCGTCGGGCACGCCATGGCGCTCGGCGACGGCCAGTCGTACGTCGTCGCGATCCTCACCCTCGACGGTGAGATCGCACCGCTGGTCGCGGCCAGGATGGGCGTCGAGTTCACCGACCTCGCGGACCTGTCGGCCAAGCCGGAGATCCGCGCGATGGCGCAGGCCGCGGTCGACAAGGCCAACGAGCGGCTGTCGCGCCCCGAGCAGGTCAAGGCCTGGGAGCTGCTGCCCGACGAGTGGACCGCGGAGTCCGAGGAGCTCACGCCCACGCTCAAGCTCAAGCGCCGCGTCGTGAGGACCAAGTACGCCGACGTGGTGGACAAGCTCTACACGTGACGTTCGACCTGCAAGCCCACCGCGGCGGTGCGGGGCTCTGGCCCGAGAACACCCTCGAGGCCTTCGGCCGCGCCCTCGCGCTCGGGGTCTCCACCCTCGAGCTCGACGTCCACCTGACCGCGGACGACGACGTCGTGGTCCACCACGACCCGACCGTCCACGGCGGACTGGCCGACGCGAGGAGGATCCGCGAGATCACCCGCGCCGACCTGCCGCCGTCGATGCCGCTGCTGCGGCAGGTCGCCGCGCTCCTCGCCGAGCGCGGCGCCGACCCGGTGCGGGTCAACCTCGAGATCAAGTACGACGCCCTCGACGCCAGCGGCCTCACGACGCGCGAGGCATTCGTCGAGCGGGTCGTCGACGCACTGCGCGTCGACGGGCTCGTCCCCCGCACGAGCATCCAGTGCTTCGACTGGGGAGTGCTGGACCGCGTGGGCGAGGCCGAGCCCGCCCTCGCGCGCAACCTGCTCGTGTCCCCGAAGTACCTCCGGGACGCCGACGGGGAGCGGTCGCCGTGGTTCGACGGCCTTGCGGTCGACGACGACTTCGTCGTCACCGCCGCGCGGCAGGGATTCACGGCGATCTCGCCGATCCACGGGTCGCCCTTCCGCTCCGGCGTGGACGACCCGGCGTACCAGCCCTTCGCGACGGCGGACCTGGTCGACGCCGCGCACGCCGCGGGACTGGCGGTCGTGCCCTACGTCGTCGACGACGCGCCCACCATGCGCCACCTCGTGCGCCTGGGCGTCGACGGGTTGATCACCAACCACCCCGAGCGGCTCCGCGACGTGCTCGCCGACGAGGGCCGCAGCCTCCCGCCCGCGTTTCCCGGCGGTGCCGGCAACCTCCCACCGATCCGGAGCGTCTCCTCGACATGACCACCTCCTTCTGCGGCTCCTTCCACGCGGCCTCGCGCGCCGCCCTGGTGGCTGCCGCCACCCTCGCCCTCGCCGCCGGGCTGTCGCCGGCGACCCCCGCGACGTCGGCGACCTCCGCCGCCGGCACGAGCAGCCGTCCCGCTCCCTCGACCGTCCTCGACGTCCGCGGACTCGAGCAGGGAGACCCGCCCGCCGTCGCCTGGAGCGAGCGGCGCTCCGGCCGGACCGTCATCCACGGGACCGGCGGCACCCGCACACCCGCGCCCAACCGCCTCGACCAGTTCGCGCCGATGGGCTCCGGGCACGTCATCCAGACCATCGGTGCCGGCGCCGCCGTGACCCGCTGGATCGGGGCCGACGGCACCCCCGGCCGACGCGAGTGGCGCACCGGCTACGGCCTGGCGGTCTCGGCGCAGGGCAAGGCCGTCGCCTTCTCCGGCAAGGCCGGCAAGGTCTGGTCGATCGACGAGGCGGGCGACCGGGTGCTGTCGTTCAACCCGGTCCCCATCTCTGGCAAGGGGCGGGCGGTGGCGCTGTTCGGCGAGGACTGCAAGGAGGGCGCGACCAGCAACGGGTGCACGGTCTACGTCAACGGTCCCAACCGTGCCTACTACACGTCCTCGCACGGCATCGTCGACCGACCCCCGCACCTGCGGCTCACCTCCACCGGACGCGGGCCGTGGATCGGCGGCATCACCTCGTTGAGCGACATGGGCTCGTGCAGCGCGATGCTGCGCAGCTGGAAGGTGAAGTGGCGCAGCTGCGACAACCAGCTCTCCGACATCGCCCCGGACAACCGCCACGTCCTCGGCACCCCGGCGTACGCCGACGGCTTCGGCCCCGGGACGCTCGACCTCCTCACGACCGCCGACGGCTCGGTGGCGAGGACGTTCACCTCGGCCCGCAACGGCCGCTCGGCGACGTACTTCGACGAGGTCTGGGAGGACGCCGACCACGTGCTCGTCGTGACCTACCAGGCCGACCGGTGGGCGGTCGTGAGGCTCGGCGTCGACGGCTCGATGGAGTACGCCGTCGCACCCCGGCACGGGACGATGGACGCCCGGGCGCCGTTCCAGCTCCAGACCCGCTGACGGGGCGCCGGGGACCTGACCCGGTCTAGACCTCAGGGCAATTACCGATGCACGTAGCGGCCCCCGGCTGCTCAACTGAAAGGCATGCACCGACAGATCGCTGGGACCCTGACCGGCCGCGTGACCAAGTGGATCGTCCTCGTGGCGGTCCTGGCGCTCACCGCGATCATGGCCTCCTTCTCGGCCAAGCTCACCTCGGTCCAGAACAACGAGGCCTCTTCGTGGCTGCCCGAGTCGGCGGAGTCGACCCAGGTCCTGGAGGAGCTGTCCGAGACCGTCGACCCCAACGACATCCCCACCCTGGTGGTCTACCAGCGTGACGGCGGGCTGACCGAGGACGACCTCGCCCAGATCGAGGCCGACGGCCCGGAGATCGCCGCGATCGACGGGGTCACCGACCAGGGCGTGCTGACGCCTGCGGCCGCGGAGGCAGCCGCGGCCCAGGGGGCGCCGGTGCCGACGCTGGTGTCCGACGACGGCGAGGTCGCCTACCTCTACTTCGTGCTCAACTTCGGAACGAACGGCTGGAACGACATCCCCGACGCCGCCGACGAGATCCGTGGCATCGCCACGCTCGACGGCGGGCAGGTCCACCTCGCCGGCTACGGCGGACAGGCCGCTGACTCCGCCGAGGCCTTCGAGGGCATCGACACCAACCTGATCTTCGCGACGCTCGCCGTCGTCATCGTGATCCTGCTCTTCACCTACCGGAGCCCGATCCTGTGGCTGCTCCCGATCCTGTGTGCCGTCTCGGCCAACTTCATCGCGACCGGCCTGGTCTACCTCCTCGCGAAGTACGCCGACCTCACGGTCAACGGCCAGAGCCAGGCCATCCTGAGCATCCTGGTGATCGGGGCCGGCACCGACTACGCGTTGCTGCTCGTCGCGCGCTACAGGGAAGAGCTCCGTCGTCACGAGGACCGCCACGAGGCGATGGCGTTCGCGCTGCACCGCGCGGCGCCGGCGATCTTCGCCAGCGCGGCGACGGTGGCCGTCAGCATGCTGTGCCTGTCGTTCGCCGACCTCAACTCCACCGCCGGCCTCGGCCCGGTCCTCGCCATCGGCGTCGCCGTCACCATGCTCGTGATGGTGACGCTGCTGCCGGCGCTGCTGGTGATCTGCGGCCGCTGGGTCTTCTGGCCCAAGCGCCCCGCCTACCGCAGCGCCGAGCCCACCGCCAACGGCTTCTGGGCCCGCGTCGGTCGCTCGATCAGCCACCGCCCGCGTCGGGTCTGGCTCACGACCACCGGTCTCCTGCTGCTCGCCTGCCTCGGCCTGTTCCGGCTCGACGCGTCCGGGCTCTCCACCGAGGACACCTACACGAAGGAGTTCGACTCCATCAAGGGCCAGGCGCTGCTCACCGACCACGGCCTGGCCGACAACTCCAACACGATCCAGGTCGTCACCAACGCCGACCAGGCAGCCGAGGTCGCGGCGTCGCTGGAGGGCGTCGAGGGGCTCGGCGCCCCGGGCGAGGTCCAGCCGATCTCCGACGACCGGGTGTGGTTCGAGGCGACGGTCAACGCCGACATCTCCTCGACCACCGCGGCCGACATCGTGGAGTCCAGCCGCGAGGCCGTCCACGGGGTGTCGGGTGCCGACGCGGTCGTCGGGGGCGGTGCTGCGTTCTACCTCGACACCAAGATCGCCTCCGAGCGCGACAGCAAGGTCATCATGCCGCTGGTCCTGGGCGTGGTGCTCCTGATCCTGATCGGGCTCCTGCGGGCGGTGGTCGCGCCGGTGATCCTGATCGCGACGGTGGTGCTGTCGTTCGGCGCCGCCCTCGGTATCTCGGCGCTGCTCTTCGAGTACGTCTTCGGCTTTGCCGGGTCCGACCCAGGGTTCCCGCTGTTCGCGTTCGTGTTCCTCGTGGCGCTGGGGATCGACTACAACATCTTCCTGATGACCCGGGTGAGGGAGGAGACCGTCACCTACGGCACCCGCAAGGGCTCCCTGATCGGACTGGCTTCCACCGGAGGCGTCATCACCTCGGCCGGCATCGTCCTCGCCGCCACCTTCCTGGTGCTCGGCTCGCTGCCGCTGGTGTTCCTGGCCGAGCTGGGCGTGGCCGTGGCGCTCGGCGTCATGCTCGACACGCTCGTCGTCCGGTCGGTCCTGGTCACGGCGCTCAACCTCGACCTGGGCGGCAAGATCTGGTGGCCGAGCAAGCTCGACTCAGCCGACACCCCGCTCACCGAGAGCGAGRCGGAGGCCCCGCTCGAGACGGTGCACTAGCAGCGTCAGGCGGGGGTCGCGAGGGTCAGGACCTCCGCGCCGTCCTCCGTGATGGCGATCGTGTGCTCGCTGTGAGCCGTCAGGCAGCCGGTGGCGCTGCGCAGCGTCCAGCCGTCGTCGTCGGTGACCAGCTCGTCGGTGTCGGCCATGATCCACGGCTCGAGCGCCAGCAGCAGGCCGGGGCGGAGCTTGTAGCCCCGGCCCGGTCGGCCGTCGTTGGACACGTGGGGGTCCTGGTGCATCGTCGTGCCGATGCCGTGGCCGCCGAACTGCATGTTGATCGGGTAGCCCGCGTCGCCGAGGACCGTGCCGATCGCGTGGGACAGGTCGCCGATCCGGGCGCCCGGGCCGGCGGCGGCGATGCCGGCGGCCAGCGCCCGCTGGGTGGTCTCGATCAGCTCGACGCTCCCCTCCGGGCGGCTCTCCCCCACCACGAAGCTGATCGCGGAGTCGGCGGCGACCCCGTCGAGGCGGACCGCGAGGTCGAGGGTGAGCAGGTCGCCGTCGGCGAGGCGCTGGTCGCGCGGGCGTCCGTGCAGCACGGCGTCGTTGACCGCCGTGCAGACGTAGTGGCCGAACGGGCCCCGGCCGAAGGACGGGGCGTAGTCGACGTAGCAGGACTCGGCGCCGGCCTCGCGGATCATCTCGGCCGTCCAGCGGTCGAGGTCGAGCAGGTTGGTCCCGACCTCGCAGCGCGAGCGCAGCGTCTGCAGGATGTTGCCGACGAGGGCGCCGGTGTGGCGGGCGCGGTCGACCTGGGCCGGGGTGAGGATCTCGATCATCGGGGCGCCATCATCTCAGGCCCAGCCTCGCACACTGCTTGCGCGTGTCACCGCTGCACAGGTCGTCGAGGGTGAGGATGCCTTCGGCCACCAGCACGGAGGTGAGGGTGTCGACGGTGACGTCGCGATCGCGGTAGAGCCACGACTCCACCCCGTCGACGTCCTCGCCGCCCTCGACGGGCTCGTCGGCGAGGTAGGCCACCGCCAGGTCGGCGGCACGGTCGCTCATCGCCCCCGTCGGCACGTAGGTCATCGACTTCTCGTCGCCGCGGACGATGTCGCGGGCGGCCTCCACGTCGGAGCCCGTCTGGCTGGGCAGCGAGCCGCTCTCGAGGCCCACGAAGCGGTCCGACCCGGGGACGAGCTCGCCGAACGAGATGACGGGCAGGTCGCCGGCGGTGAGGGTGTCGAGGTCGTCGGGGTCGACCGGCACCACGACCACCACGTCCGCCGAGGCGGCCTCCGCCTGGCGCGCCTGGCTCTTCTGGGTGTCGGCGTCGCCCTCGGCGTCGTACACCCGCACGCGGCACTCGTCGCAGGTCGACTCCACCCGGTCGGTGAGCCGGTCGACGTCCACCACGCGGGAGGAGGAGTCCGAGCCGTCGGCCACGAGCACCGCGATGGTCGGCTCGTCGCCGACGCAGCCCGACAGCAGCGGGGCGACGACGAGGGCAGCGGTGAGGAGTCTTGCGCGGAGCATCCGGAGGAGGTTATCGGCTCTGCCCTGCAGGGACCGCGCCGGCGGCGCCGCTCATCCGGCGAGCCGCGTGCCGACGCCGACAAGCGCCGTGCCGAGGGCGGCCACCGGGTCCACGAAGAGGGGCTCGAGCGCGATCTCCGCGGCCCCGAGGAGCGAGGAGTCGGACCCGAGTCCCGGGAGGGTCAACGTCACCGACTCGAGCGGAGCCGGCAGCGCGCGGTTGGCGAGCCCGGCCTCGACCTCGGGCCCGACGAGCGCGTAGAGGGAGCGGAAGTAGCCCCCCAGCACCACCTGGCGGGGGTTGAAGACGTTGACGATGCTGGCCAGTCCGTGTCCGAGGGCCGTCCCGGTGGCGCGGAGCGCCGGTGACGGCTCGCCGAACCCGTCGAGCACCTCGTCGAGCTGCGCCACCTTGTCGGTCGGGCAGTGGATGGCCTCGGCGATGGCGTGCGCGCCGACCTCGGTCTCCCAGCAGCCCCGGTTGCCGCAGTGGCACTCGCGCCCCGCCGGGTTGAAGCGGAGGTGGCCCACCTCGCCGGCGTAGCCCCCGGCGCCCTCCAGCCGGACGCCCCCGGTGATGACGCCGGCACCGACACCGACGTTGCCCGAGACGTAGATGAGGTCGTCCACCCCGACGGCCACCCCGCGGACGTGCTCGGCGAGCGCGCCGAGGTCGGCGTCGTTCGCGATCGACACCGGGACGTCGAGGCCGAGCGCGGCCAGGACGATGCCGCCGAACGACACGTCGTGCCACTCGAGGTTCGGGGCGAGGCGGATCAGGCCGTCGCTGTTGCGCACGAGGCCGGGGACGCTGATCCCGATGCCGACGAGCTGCGCGGCATCGGGGACCTTCTCCACGACACAGCGGATCAGTCCGGCGACGGCGGCGCCCACCTGCCACGCCTCGCCGTCGCTGCGCACCGGCGCCTGCGCCCGCTGCAGCACGCGTCCGCCCAGGCCGATGCGAGCCACGACCGCCCGGTCGACCCCGAGGTCCACCGCGATGACGAACGGGCCCTGCTCGGCGATGCGGACGCCGGCCGACGGTCGGCCGGCACCCTGGCGCGGCGTCCCCTCGACCGGAAGCACCCGCTCGGTGATGCCGAGTGCCTCCAGCTCGTTGACGAGCGCAGCGATGGTGCTGCGGTTGAGCCCCATGAGGCCGGTCAGCTCGGCGCGCGAGATCTGACCGGCTCCGTGGACGTGCCGCAGGACGGTCCCGAGGTTGTGGCGACGCGCGAGCTCCTGGTTGGTGCCCAGGCCCGGACGCCGGCGGGTGGTCATGTCGGGCCCTACACGCCGGCAGAGGAGCGGCGGCGGCGCGAGATGGCGTCCACGCTCGCGGCGAGCAGGAGCACCCCACCCGTGACCAGGAAGTTGATGTAGCTCGCCTGGTTGAGCAGGCCGAGACCGTTGGGGATCGTCGCGATCACCAGGCCGCCGATGACTCCGTCGATCGCCCGGCCCCGGCCACCGAAGAGGCTGGTGCCGCCGATGACCGCAGCGGCGACGGCATACAGCAGGACGTTGCCGCCGCCGGAGCCCGGCGAGACCTTCCCGACGTACGACGCCAGCAGGAGTCCACTGATCGCCGCCATCGTGGAGCAGATGATGAAGGCCGCGATCCTGATGCGCGTGACGTTGATGCCGGCGCGGCGGGCAGCCTCGGTGTTGCCGCCGACGGCGTAGAGGTGCCGGCCGAAGCGGGTGCGGCCCAGGACGAAGGTCCAGAAGAGCAGGAGTGCTATCACCAGGGGCAGCACCCAAGGGATGCCCCGGATCTCGAGGAAGTTGGGGTTGGGTGAGCGGTTCGCGCTGAGCAGCGCCGTGATGCCGAGCACGATCACGGCGAGCACGACGATCCGGATGATCACGAGGCCCAGCGGCTGGTGGACCAGTCCCTTGGCGGAGAGCGTGCGGTAGTTCCACAGGGAGAGTGCGGCGAAGCAGAGGACGATCAGGATCGCCGCGATCCAGCCGGCGGTCACCGGCACGTTCTTGATCGACAGTCCGCGCAGCACCTCGTCGTTGAAGCGCAGCGAGCCGCCGGCCCCGATCAGCTTGAGCGGTACCGCCTGAAGTCCGAGGAAGAAGGCGAGCGTGACCACGAAGGAGGGAATGCCGAGGAAGGCGACCAGTGAGCCGATTGCGAGGCCGATCACCGCTCCGACCGCGAGGCCGGCCAGGGTCGCCGTCCACCACGTCCAGTCGTAGTCGATGAGCATCAGGGCGGTGATCGTCGCTGAGGCACCACCGGCGACACCGGCCGAGAGGTCGATCTCGCCGAGCAGCAGGACGAAGATCAGGCCCATCGCCATCACGCAGATCGAGCCCGCCTGGACCACCAGGTTGGCCATGTTGTACGTCGTCAGGAACTTGTCGTTGAGCGAGGCGAACAGGATGAAGAGGAAGACGAGGCCGAGGATGGCGGGCAGGGAGCCCATGTCACCGCCGCGGAGGCGGTTGAGGTAGTCACGGGCGGAGTCGCCGATCGTGGCCGCCTGGAGGTTGTCGCTGTCGAAGCCGCTCGGGGCCGGTTCGGCCGCGGGAGCGGACTGGGTGTCGTTGTCGACGGTCATGAGAGTCTCCGGTCCTTCTCAGACGGCTGCGGTCGTGGAGTTCTCGGCGATGCCGAGGTCGCCGGATCGTCCGGCGGTGATGAGCTCGACGATCTGGCTGTGGTTGACGTCCTTGGCGGCGACGTCGGCGGCCACCCGGCCGAGGTAGAGCGCGGTGATCCGGTCGGCGACCTCGAAGACGTCGCCCATGTTGTGCGAGATCAGCACGACGCCGAGGCCGCGGTCCGCGAGGCGGCGGACGAGGTCGAGCACCTGGCGCGTCTGGGCGACACCGAGGGCCGCGGTGGGCTCGTCGAGGAGGACGACCTTGGAGTTCCAGAGCACGGCCTTGGCGATCGCGACCGTCTGGCGCTGGCCGCCGGAGAGGCTGGCGACGCTCTGGCGCACCGACTTCACGGTGCGCACGGAGAGGGACGCGAGGGTCTCGCGGGCGCGGGACTCCATGGTGATCTCGTCGAGGCCGATGCGCTTCTTCTCCTCGCGGCCGAGGAACATGTTCTGGACGATGTCGAGGTTGTCGCAGAGGGCGAGGTCCTGGTAGACGACCTCGACGCCGAGGTGGGCCACGTCACGCGGGCCGTGCACCTCGACCTTGTTGCCGTCGAAGAAGTATTCGCCGCTGTCGCGGCCGTAGATGCCGGCGATGATCTTGACGAGCGTCGACTTGCCGGCGCCGTTGTCGCCGACCAGGGCGGTGACCTGTCCGGGGTAGACGGCGAAGTCGACGTCGTGCAGCACGTGCACCACGCCGAAGCTCTTGTTGACTCCGCGCAGCTCGAGCAGCGGTTGAACCATGGTCCCACTTCCGATCAGCAGAATTTGTTGTGCGAGAGGACGGAGGACGACGCCCGGGCCGAATGGTCCGGTCCGGGCGTCGTCGTACCGCTGAGGGTCAGGCTGTCCCGACCGGGATCAGGAGATGCCGGCCTCGGTGCACAGGTCGGCGAACTTCCCGGTGCACACGTCCTCGGCCTTCTGGCCACCGTCGTCGATGACGTCGCCGACGTTGTCCTTGGTGATGGCCTGCGGCTCGAGCAGGATCGAGGGGACCTCGCTGTCGTCGGAGGAGTCGACCGTGGTGCCGGTGGTCTCGGCCTCGTCACCGTTGACCAGCGCGATGGCGGCGTCGGCCAGCGCACCGGCCTCCTGCGTGGCGGACTTGTAGACCGTCATGCACTGGGTGCCGGCGAGCACGTTCTGCAGGCCCTCGACGGTAGCGTCCTGGCCGGTGACCGGGACCTTGCCGGCCTGGCCGGGGCCCTCGAGGATGCTGATGGCCGCACCGCCGAGACCGTCGTTGGCGGCGAGCACGCCGTCGACCTTGCCGTCCGCAGCGGTGTAGAGCTGCTGGAAGATCGTGGCGGCCTCCTCGTTGTCCCAGTCCGGGACGGCCTGCTCACCGACGACGGTGTAGTTGCTCATCTTGTCGAGCACGCTGTGCGCACCCTCGGCGAAGAGCGTCGCGTTGTTGTCGGTCGGCGAGCCGTTGAGGTAGACGATGTTGGCCTTCTTGTCGCCGAGGCAGTCCGCGAGGCCCTGGCCCTGCAGCTCGCCGACGACGGTGTTGTCGAAGGAGACGTAGTACTCCGCCGAGCCGCCGAGGGTGAGGCGGTCGTAGTCGATCGTCGCGACGCCCTGGGACTTGGCCTTCTCCTGGATGGCCGCGCCGGACTCGGAGTCGAGGTTCACGATCGCCAGGACCGTGACGCCGTTGCCGATCATCGTGTCGGCGATCTGCGTCATCCGCTCGGCGTCGCCCTCGGCGTTCTGGATGTCGTAGTCGACGCCTGCCTCGTCGAAGGCCGCTTCGAGGGCGGGTCGGTCCGCGCTCTCCCAGCGCACCGAGGACTCGGTGTCGGGCAGGATCACGCCGATCTTGCCGCTGTCGGCCGAGCTGCTGCTGTCGCTGCTGCCGCCGTCGTCGCTGCCGCTGTCACTGTCGTCACCGCCGCAGGCGGTCAGTGCCATCGACAGGCCGAGCAGGGGGACGAGGACCAAACTGTGCTTCCGCTTCACGCGAACCGCCTCCTAGCGATCTGACGTACGTCCGCTACCGCCCAGCGCGGAGGCGCGTACATATGTTGTTCCACGCAACATATGGAGTGACCACCGTCACGTCCAGATCGCCGACCCGGCTGTTGCCGGTTCGTTACCGAAACGGGCTCGTGGGGCTGCTGTGGACTGGACCACCGACGAGCCCCGACGGCTAGCGTGGCGTCCATGACCGGCCTCGACGTGTCCGCCCCGCCCGTGCCGAGGTCCGAGGAGGTGCTCACCCCCGAGGCGCTCGCCTTCGTGGCCGACCTCGACACCCGCTTCCACGAGCGTCGTGACGAGCTGCTCGCGGCCCGCCGGAGCCGGCGCGAGGAGATCGCCCGGACCGGCCGGCTCGACTTCCTGCCCGGGACGGCGGACGTGCGTGAGTCCGACTGGACGGTCGCGCCCGTGCCCGCGGACCTGCGCGACCGCCGCGTCGAGATCACCGGTCCGACCGACCCGAAGATGGCCATCAACGCCCTCAACTCCGGCGCGCGGGTGTGGCTCGCCGACCTCGAGGACGCCAACACCCCGCACTGGCGCAACGTCGTCGGCGGCCAGCTGACCCTGCGCGACGCCGTCCGCGGACGCCTCGCCTTCACCTCCCCCGAGGGCAAGGAGTACGCCGTCGCCGACCCGGCGAGCACCCCTGTGGTCCTCCCCCGCCCCCGCGGCTGGCACTTCGACGAGGCCCACCTCACCGCCGACGGCCGTCCCGTGGTCGCGGCCCTGGTCGACTTCGGCCTGCACTTCTTCCACAACGCCCGCGAGCTGCTGGCCGCCGGGAGCGGGCCCTACTACTACCTGCCGAAGATGGAGTCGCACCTCGAGGCGCGGCTGTGGGACGACGTCTTCACCCACGCCGAGGCGGCGCTCGGGGTGCCGCACGGCTCGGTGCGGGCGACCGTCCTGATCGAGACCATCACGGCGGCCTTCGAGATGGACGAGATCCTCCACGAGCTGCGCGACCACGCGGCCGGGCTCAACGCCGGCCGCTGGGACTACCTCTTCAGCATCATCAAGAACTTCCGCGACGCCGGTCCCGGCTTCACCCTCCCCGACCGCAACGCGGTGACCATGGCGGCGCCGATGATGGCCGCCTACAGCGACCTCCTCGTGCGGACCTGCCACCGACGCGGCGCCTTCGCGATCGGCGGGATGGCGGCCTTCATCCCGAGCCGGCGCGACGCCGAGGTCAACGAGCGCGCCTTCGCCAAGGTGCGCGAGGACAAGACCCGCGAGGCCCGCGCCGGCTTCGACGGATCGTGGGTGGCCCACCCCGACCTGGTGCCGCTGTGCGAGGAGGTCTTCGACGCCGTCCTCGATGGCCGCGACAACCAGCTCGACGTGCTCCGCGACGACGTGGCGGTCTCGGCCGCCGACCTGCTCGCCGTCGGCGAGACGCCCGGCGAGCGCACCGAGGCCGGGCTGCGCGGCAACGTGCGGATCGGCATGCAGTACCTCCACGCCTGGCTGTCGGGCAACGGCGCCGCAGGCATCGACAACCTCATGGAGGACGCCGCCACCGCCGAGATCTCCCGCTCGCAGGTGTGGCAGTGGGTCCACAACGGCGCCACCCTGGCCTCGGGCGAGGTGATCACGCGCGAGCTCGTCGAGCGGCTGGTCGCCGAGGAGCACGAGGCCCTCGGCGGCGCGGTCGACGACGACGCCCGCCGGCTCTTCGTCGACTGCGCACTGGGCGAGGACTTCCCCGACTTCCTCACCCTGCAGGCGTACGACGTCCTGCTGGCGCGGGGCGACTGACCGGCCGGACGAACCCGCCGGAGGCGACCTGGTCGCCGCCGACCCACACGTCGGCGACGTCGGCGTCACCGGCGAGCGCGAACACCTTGCCGAGGGCCTCCTCCGGCGACCCGGCGTGCCGCAGCCCGATGTCGAGCGCGGTGCCGACCGGCGGCCGCACGCAGATCGCGTCGAACTGCTTGCCCGGGCTCAGGTCACCGGTCACCTCGCCGAGCCCCAGCGCCGCGGCGCCCGCCGCGGTGCTGAGGTGCAGCAGATGGCCCGCGGCCAGCGGCAGCCCGTCGGCGCCGAGCAGGTGCTGCAGGAAGTAGGCCTGCAGGCCCTCCTTGAAGATCGAGAACCCGGTGCCGGCACCGACGTCGCTGCCGAGCGCGACGCGCACGCCCGCTGCGACGTGGCGCCGCAGCGAGAACATCCCGGAGCCGAGGGCGGCGTTGCTGGTCGGGCAGTAGGCCACCGCTGTGCCCCGGGCCGCGAGCACGTCGAGCTCGGCGTCGGTCGGGTGCACGTTGTGCGCCAGCACCGAGCAGCCGCCCAGCAGGCCGTGGTGGTCGTAGGTGTCGACGTAGTGGTCCCGGTGCGGGAACTGGTCGGCGACCGTGGCGACCTCGGCGTTGTTCTCGTTGACGTGGGAGGTGAAGCAGGCGCCGTCGACCGCGGCGAGGACGTCGGCGCACGCAGCGAGGATCGCGTCAGAGGCCGAGAGCGCGAAACGCGGCGTGACGGCGTAGCGGAGCCGCCCCCGGCCGTGCCAGTCCCCGGCCAGGCGGACGGCCTCGTCGTGGGACCGCTCGGGCGTGGTGAGCAGCGGCTCGGGCAGGACGCGGTCGCTGACCACGAGCCCGCTGGTCATCCGCAGCCCGAACCGCTCGGCCTCGGTGAAGAGGGCGTCCATCGCGGGCGCGAAGTGGGACCCGAAGACCAGCGACGTCGTCGTCCCGGCGGCGACGAGACCGGCCACGAGCTCGCCGGCCACCGTGGCGGCGTACGACGTCGAGGCGAGGCGCGCCTCCTCCGGCAGGGCGCACCGCTCGAGCCACTCGAGCAGCGGCATGCCGAGGGCACCGATCACCCGCACCTGGGGGAAGTGGACGTGGGTGTCGACCAGACCGGGCAGCAGCAGGCCGGACCGGAGGTCGATGACGGGCGCGTCGGAGCGCGAGGCTGCCACCGACGCGAACGGGCCGCGGTCGGTGATCACCCCGTCGTCGGAGACGGCGAGCCCGAGGTCGTCGTCGTAGCGGAACGCCGGGCCGCTCGTGGTGAACGGGTCGTCGGGAGCGTCGTAGGCGCGGGCCCGGTAGACGACCCCCGCACCGCTCACCTCAGGGTCCGTGCGTGGTCGGCGGCGAGGAGTTCCATCAGCTCGGCGGCCACCGAGACGGCGATCGCGGCCGGCAGCTTGGAGGAGGGACCGGGCAGCCCGATGGGGCAGCGGATCCGGTCGATCGTGGCCCCGTCGTGACCCTCCACCGCGAGGCCGGTGCGGAAGCGGGACCACTTGGCGGCCGACCCGATCAGCCCGACCGACCCGAGGTGGGTGCAGCGCAGGGCGGCGTCGCAGAGGGCGAAGTCCTCGGCGTGGTCGTGGGTCATCACCAGGACGTGGGTGCCTGCCGGGACCGCTCCGAGCGCCAGCTCGGGGACCGGCGAGTGGTGGACCCGCACCCGCGCCTCCCCGTCGGCCGGCAGCGCCAGACGCTCGTCGGAGAGCAGGCCCGGGCGGGAGTCGACGAGGTGGAGGTCGAGGTCGTGGGCCGCCAGGATCCGCGCGAGCTGGAGCCCGACGTGGCCGACGCCGAAGATCGCCACGGACCCCACCACCGGCAGCGGCTCGAGCAGCAGGGTGACCTCGCCGCCGCAGCACTGGCGACCGTGGTCGGTGCGCGCCTTGTCGGTGAGGCCGAGGACGAGCTGCTCCGGGGCGTCGGTCCCCTCGTCGAGCATCGCCCGGGCGCGGGCGAGGGCCGTCTCCTCGAGGTTGCCGCCACCGACGCTGCCCCACGCCGCCTCCGCCGAGACGACCATCTTGGATCCGGCGTCACGAGGGGCGTGCCCGCGGACGTCCGCGATCGTGACCAGCACCCCGGCCAGCCGCTGCTCCCGCAGCCTCTCGACCGCTCCCAACCAGTGCACGTCAGGCCTCCCCCGCCGCGCGGGCCGCCTGCTCGGACCGCGGGTGGAGGGCCGGCGCCGCCGGGTCCGGCCGGTCGGGCACGACACCCGGCAGGCCCTCGACCACGTGGTCGGGGGCCGCACCCCGGGCACGCTCCGCCGCCCAGAAGACCGCTTCGGGCGTGGCCGGGGAGGCGAGCTCGACGCTGGCGCCCCCCGGTCCGAACGCCGCGACCGCCTCGCGCAGTGCCTCACGGACCGCGAAGGCCAGCATGAGCGGCGGCTCACCGACCGCCTTCGAGCCGTAGACGGCGCCGTCCTCGTGCGCGTGCTCGAGCAGGGTGACATTCAGCTCGTCGGGCAGCTCGCCCAGGCTCGGGAGCTTGTAGGTGCTGGCGGACTGCGTGGTGAGCCGGCCACGCCCGGGACCGTCGGACTCGTCCCAGCGCAGGTCCTCCATCGTCAGCCAGCCCACTCCCTGCACGAAGCCGCCCTCGACCTGGCCGATGTCGACGAGCGGGGACAGGCTGTCTCCGACGTCGTGCACGATGTCGACCCGCCGGGTGCGGTGGGCGCCGGTGAAGCCGTCGACCTCGACCTCCGCCGCCGCGACGCCGTAGGCGAAGTACTTGAACGGGTGGCCGCTCATCTGCGTGGAGTCCCAGTGGATGCCCTCGGTGCGGTAGAAACCGGCCGCCCACAGCTGCACCCGGCTGAAGTAGGCCTCGCGGACCAGCTCCTCCCATGCCAGGCCGCGGCCCGCGTCGACCTCGCGCAGGCGCGCCAGGACCTGCTCGCAGGCGTCCTTGACCGCGCCGCCGTTGAGGTCGGCGCTGGAGCTGGCCGCGGTCGCGGACGTGTTGGGCACCTTGTCGGTGCGGGTGGGTGCGACGCGGACCTTCGCGAGCGGTACGCCGAGGGTGGTGGCCGCGACCTGCAGCATCTTCGTGTGCAGCCCCTGGCCCATCTCGGTGCCGCCGTGGTTGATCAGCACCGACCCGTCCTTGTAGACGTGCACCAGTGCACCGGCCTGGTTGAAGGCGGTGAAGTTGAAGGAGATGCCGAACTTCACCGGCGTCACCGCGAGGCCACGCTTGCGGTGGGGGTGGGCGGCGTTGAAGGCCGCCACCTCCGCGCGACGGCGTACGACGTCGCCGTCGGCGAGCACCTGCTCCCAGGCAGCTGCCAGCCGCTCGGGGTGGCGGACCACCTGCCCGTAGGGCGTGGCCTGGCCGTCGACGTAGAAGTTGCGCCGGCGCAGGTCGACCGGGTCGATCCCGAGCAGCGGGGCGCAGCGGCCGAGGATGTCCTCCACCACCAGCATCCCCTGCGGTCCGCCGAAGCCGCGGAACGCGGTCTGGGACGTCTTGTGGGTGCGCGCCACCCGGCCGTGGACGAGCACGTGCGGGATCCAGTAGGCGTTGTCGACGTGGCACAGCGCCCGCGCCAGCACCGGCTCGCTGAGGTCGAGGCTCCAGCCGCCGTCGGAGGTCAGGGTCGCCTCGAGCGCGGTCAGCCGCCCGTCGTCGTCGAAGCCGACCCGCCACTGCGCGTGGAACCCGTGGCGCTTGCCGGTCATCGTCATGTCGTGGGTGCGGCTCAGGCGCAGGCGCACGGGCCGGCCGGTGAGGACGGCACCCAGCGCGGCGACGGCCGCGAAGCCGTGGGGCTGCATCTCCTTGCCGCCGAAGCCGCCGCCCATCCGCAGGCACTGCACGGTCACGTGGTGGCTGTCGAGGCCGAGCACGTGGGCCACGATCTCCTGCGTCTCGCTCGGGTGCTGCGTGCTGCTCTGCACGAACACCTGGCCGCCCTCGTCGATGAGGGCGAGCGAGGCATGGGTCTCGAGGTAGAAGTGCTCCTGGCCCGCCATCTCCGTGACGCCGCTGTAGACGTGGGTCGCACCGGCGAGGCCCGCCTCGACGTCACCGCGGGCGACGACGGGCCGGCCGCCCTGGAAGTGCGCGGCGTCGATCGCCTCGGTCAGCGACACGATCGCGGGGAGCGGCTCGTAGTCGACCTCGACCGCGGCCGCGCCGACGCGCGCGGCCTCGAGGGTGTCGCCCAGCACCCAGCAGACCGCGTGCCCGACGAACATCACGACGTCGGGGAACAGCGGCTCGTCGTGCTTCACGCCGGCGTCGTTGGTGCCGGGGACGTCGTCCGCGGTCAGCATCCGGACGACCCCCGGGACGGCCAGGGCCGCGGAGGTGTCGACCCGCGTGACCCGGGCGTGCGGGTGGGGCGAGCAGACGGGGTGGGCGTGCAGGACGTGCGGCGTGCGGTGCACCAGGTCGTCGGTGTAGAGCGCGTGGCCGGTGACGTGCAGCGCCGCGCTCTCGTGGGGCAGGGCGAGGCCGACGACCGCGTCGCCGGGGCGCTCGGAGACATGGCTCACTGGCGCTCCCCCTCGTCCCAGTCCTCGGCCCACCACGCCCTCAGCGCGTTGCCCAGCATCGCCGAGCGGTAGGCGGCGCTGGCCCGCTGGTCGTCGATCGGCGTGCCCTCCCCCGCCAGCACCCGGGAGGCCTCCTCGACCGTCTCCTTCGTCCACGGCCGTCCCTCGAGCGCGGCCTCGGTGGCACGGGCGCGCAGGGGCGTGGCGGCGACGCCGCCGAGGCCGATGCGGGCCCTCACGACCGTGCCGTCGACGACGTCGAGGGCGGCCGCGACGGCGACGCTGGAGATGTCGTCGTAGCGCCGCTTGGCGATCTTGCGGAACGTGGTGTGCGCGGCGAGCGGCATCGGCACCCGGACGGCCCGGACGAGCTCACCTGGCCGCAGCACGGTCTCGCGGTAGCCGGTGAAGAAGTCCGCCAGCGCGACCTCCCGGTCACCGGTGGTGGAGGCGAGCAGCAGCGTCGCGTCGAGGGCAAGCAGGGCGGGCGCGAGGTCACCGATCGGCGACGCGGTCGCGAGGTTGCCGCCGATGGTGGCGCCGTTGCGGATCAGCGGCGACGCGAAGAGCGGCCAGACCTCCGCGAGCAGGGGCACGGTGTCGCCGAGCGCGGCCTCGACCTCGCTCAGGGTCAGCGCGGCACCGATCTCGACCGGACCGTCGGTCGAGACCCCGCGCAGCTCGGGCAGCCGGTCGACCGCGACGACGTAGGACGCCCGGCGGCCGCGCAGGTTGGCCTCCACGCCCCAGTCGGTCGACCCGGCGACCAGCACGGCGTCGGGGTGGTCGGCCAGGAGCGTGAGCGCCTCGGGGAGGTCGGCGGGGCGGGCGAACCCGTCGACCCGGGTCGGCATCGCCGCCGGCGCGGGGCTCGCCTGCCGCTCCGCCAGGGGGTCTGCGGGTGCGGGACCGTCGAGGGCGCGGGCCGCGTCGCGGATCGGGCGGTAGCCGGTGCAGCGACAGAGGTTGCCGGCGATCGCGTGCAGGTCGAACCCGTCAGGCCCTGCCTCGCGGTCGGGCCGGTAGTACTCCGCCGCCATCGAGCAGGCGAAGCCCGGCGTGCAGTAGCCGCACTGGGAGCCGCCTGCGGCGGCGAGCCCCGCCTGGACCGGGTGCATCCGCTCGGGCGTGCCGAGCCCCTCAGCGGTGACGACCTCCTGCCCGTCGAGCGCGAGCGCCGGCACCAGGCAGGCGTTGACCGGCGTCCAGCGACTCCGGGCCCCGTCGGGGCGGGCGACCATCACCGCGCAGGCGCCGCACTCGCCCTCCGCGCAGCCCTCCTTGGCGCCGGTGAGCCCGAGGCCGCGCAGGAAGTCGAGCGCGTTGGTGTGGGTGGGCGTCCCGGCGAGCGGGCGCGGCTGCCCGTTGACGGTGACCTGCGGATCCGGCACGTGCTCTCCCCTCGGCAGCGCAGACGTCGCATGGTTCAGGGAGTCACGGGTCGCCGGTTGTCCATGCCGAACGACGACCTGCCACCGCCCATCCTACGTGAACCGGGTCACATCGGTGCGGACTTCGGGTGCAGCCTCGGATGCCGGTTGACGTCCTTGTAGAGCAGGTAGCGGAACCGGCCGGGCCCGCCGGCGTAGCAGGCCTGGGGGCAGAAGGCGCGCAGCCACATGAAGTCGCCCGCCTCCACCTCGACCCAGTCCTGGTTGAGCAGGTAGACGGCCTTGCCCTCGAGGACGTAGAGGCCGTGCTCCATCACGTGGGTCTCCGGGAACGGGATCGCTCCCCCGGGCTCGAACCCGACGATGTTGACGTGCATGTCGTGCCGCACGTCGAGCGGGTCGACGAAGCGCTGGGTGCCCCACGCGCCGTCGGTGTCGGGCATCGGCTCGGCCGCGACGTCGTCCTCGTGGACGACGAACGGCTCGGGCACCTCGATGCCGTCGACCCGCTCGTAGGCCTTGCGGATCCAGTGGAAGGTCAGCGGCTCGCCATCGGCCCCGTCGCTGCGCAGCGTCCACGTCGTCCCCGGCGGCACGAACGCGTAGCTGCCTGGCTCGAGCGCATGAGTTCCGTCGCCGACGGTCAGCGTGGCCCGCCCGCCGACGACGAAGAGCACCGACTCCGCGTCGGGGTCGTCGTCGGGCCGCTCGGTCCCGCCGCCCGGCGCCACCTCCACGACGTACCACGAGAAGGTCTCGGCGAAGCCGGACAGCGGCCGGGCGATCACCCACAGCCGGGTGTCGTCCCAGTGCGGGAGGCGGCTGGCGACGATGTCGGTCATGGTGCCGCGCGGCAGCACGGCGTACGACTCGGTGAAGACCGCACGACCGGACTGGCCGGTCGTCAGGTCGGCCTGCGGCGGCAGCCCGCCCCTCGGGACCCAGTACGTCATCGCGCCACCCCTCTCGTCAGCCCTCTCCTCAGCAGCCGGCCACGCGGCGGGCCCGACAGGTCGACCCGTCGTCCGCGCAGCCAGGTCGCGCGCACGGTGCCGGTGAGCGTACGCCCGGCGTAGGGCGTGACCGGGTTCTTGTGGTGCAGCGCCGCCGCGTCGACGACCCACTCCTCGTCGGGCGCGAAGACGCAGAGGTCCGCGTCGGCGCCCACGGCGATCTCGCCCTTGCCGGCCAGCCCCACCCGGAGGGCCGGGGCGGTGGCCATCCAGCGCACCACCTCCGCAAGGGGTACGCCGCGCTCGCGGGCGCCGGACCAGACGACCGGCAGGCCCAGCTGGAGCGAGGCGATCCCACCCCAGGCGTCGGCGAAGTCGCCCGTCTCCTGGCGCTTGAGGTCGGCGGTGCACGGCGAGTGGTCGGTGACGACGAGGTCGATGTCGCCCTCGACGAGCGCCCGCCACAGGGCGTCGCGGTTGGTCGCGTCGCGGATCGGCGGGCAGCACTTGAGCGCGGTGGCGCCGTCGGCGATCGAGGAGGCCTCGAAGAAGAGGTAGTGCGGGCAGGTCTCCACGCTCAGGTCGACGCCGTCGGCCCGGGCGGCCCGCAGCGCCGGCACGGCACCCGAGGCGCTGAGGTGCACGACGTGGGCGCGGGCACCCGTGCGCCGCGCGGTCTCGATGACGAGCGCGATCGCGCGCTCCTCCGCGGCGTCCGGCCGGCTGTCCAGGAAGCCGCGGTACGCCGCACCGTGGGCGCACTCCGTGATCTCGTCGGCGTCCTCGGCGTGCACGACCATGAGGGAGCCGACCCGCGCGACCTCGGCCATCGCGTCGGCGAGCTCGGCCGGCGCCAGGTGGGGGAACTCCTCCACGCCTGAGTCGAGCAGGAAGCACTTGAAGCCGAAGACGCCTGCGTCGTGGAGGGGCGCCAGGTCGGCGACGTTGCCCGGGACCGCGCCGCCCCAGAAGCCGACGTCGACCCAGGCCTGGTCGGCGGCGACTGCCCGCTTCGCCTCGAGCGCAGCGACCGTGGTGGTCGGCGGGATGCTGTTGAGCGGCATGTCGACGATCGTCGTGACACCACCGGCAGCCGCGGCGCGGGTCGCGCTGGCGAAGCCCTCCCAGTCGGTGCGACCCGGCTCGTTGACGTGGACGTGGGTGTCCACGAGCCCCGGCAGCAGCACCTCGTCGTCGGCCAGCACGACCACCTCCGCGCCCGCGGCGTCGGCGTCGTACGCACCGATCGCGACGACGACCCCGTCGCGGAGACGGACGGAGGCGGACCGCTCGGCTCCGTCGACGACCGCGCGGCCGGCCCGCACGAGGGTCTCCGCCGCGGACTGCTCGGCCATGCTCAGCTGCCTCGGTAGGTCGAGTAGCCGAAGGGGCTGAGCAGCAGCGGGACGTGGTAGTGCTCGTCGTTCCCGACGGCGAAGGTGACGACCACCTCGGGGTAGAAGGCGGCAGCGCCGTGCGCAGCGAACCACGCGCCGGTGTCGAAGCGCAGGACGTGGTCCTCCGCCGCCAGGTCCGCGGCGAGGGCCCCGATCCGCCCGTCGTCGTCGGTGAGTGCCTCGGCGAGGACGCTGCCGTCGGCCGACTCCAGGGTGATCCGCAGGCCCGCGGCTGGACGTCCGCTCGCGGTGTCGAGGACGTGGGTGCTCAGCGAGGCCATCAGGACAACGCCTCCTTCATTCGCAGGACCGCGATCTGGGTCAGCTGGTCGATCGTCGCGGCGCGCTCGAGCTCGTCGCTGTTGTCGAGGCGCCGCTGCAGGTGCTCGAGGATGTCGGTGCCGCTGCGGCCCGCGGCCCGGACGATGAACACCCGGCCGAAGCGGTCCTCGTAGGCCCGGTTGCCCTCCTCGAGGCGCCGGGCCAGGTCGGCGTCGTCCCGGTCGACACCGGACTGCTCGCGCGTGGAGTGGTCGGCGTCGTGCCTGTCCGCGTCGGCGCGCTCGCCGATGCGCGGGTGCCGCGCGAGCGCCTGCTCGAGCTCCTCGTCGGAGATGGCAGCCGACGCCGCGACCATGGCGGCCTCGACCTCGCCGACGGTGTCGTAGGGCCGGCCGGCGAGCACGCGGTCGGCCCACTGCGGCGCGTCGAGGCAGGTGAGCAGCATCCGGCGGGCGTCCTCGTCGGTCGCGCTGTTGAAGCGTGGGACGTTCACGCCGCCCCCTCCCGCACGACCTCGGCCTCGATCAGCCCGTAGGGGCGGTCCGCCGCGATGAAGACCTCGCCCGGGTTGTCCAGCCCGAACGGCTCGAGGTCCACCAGGAAGTGGTGCTTGTTGGGGGCGGAGAAGGCGATCCGGGTGATGTCCTCGTGGGCGGTGAGCACGGCCCGGCCCATTGCGTAGAGCGTCTCCTGCAGGGCCCTGCTGTACGTCGTCGCAAAGGTCTCGAGCAGGAGCGCCCGCACCGACTCGTACGACGTGCTCCAGTCGGGCCGCGCGCCGTCCCGGTGGTGCCAGTCGGCACGGAGCGCGGTCGCGAGGATGCGGTCGTCGGCGTCGGGGAGCGTCGTGTAGTCGTCGCGGAGGAAGCCCTTGAACTCCGAGCCGGTGGACTTCAGCACCACCAGGTCCTTGAGCCCGGAGGTCACCGACGGGCCCGACGACGTCACCTCCACCGCCGCGGTACGCACCTCGCCGCCACGGCGCACGAACGCGTGGTCGTGGCCGAAGCCGTTGACCGGGATCCGGTCCCACGCGTACTCCTCGACCTGCACCACGACTCCGTCCGCGGCCGGCGTGGCCTCGCGCAGGCGGGTGCCGAGCGCGATCGCGTAGTCCTCGGGCGAGGCGACCCCGTGCCGCTTGGCGAACGCGAACGCCGTGTTCTTCTGGGTGTCGGTCGGCAGCACCTGCGACTGGTCGCCGTCGGTGTGTGCGGCGGCGAAGTCGCCGTACAGCGAGGTCGACACGTTGAGGTCGTGGATCTCGTGACGCGCCGTGTCGCGCACGATGCGTACGACGCGCGACTCCGCCTTGCCGTAGCGGTTCGGTCCCAGCACGATTCCCGTGCCCTCTCGCGTGCTCATCAGCCACTGCCTCCTGTCTCCGTGGCGCGGTGCGCCAGCCCGGCGAGCCGATGCGCGTCCAGCCCGGTCCCCTCGGTCACCTCGGTCTGCGACAGGGCGCCGCAGTCGATCCCGCGTAGCAGGAAGTCGGCGAGCGCGCGTGCGGTCGCCGGCTCGTCGAGGACGCCGGAGTCCCGGCGTTCGAGGTAGGTGCGCAGCCGGCCCGCCGCGGACGCGAGCCCGTCTCGGTAGAACCCGAACGTCGCCGCAAAGCGCGTCGGCAGCTGGGCCGGATGGAGGTCCCACCCCTGGTAGTAGCCGCGCGCGAGCGAGCGGCGGACCAGTCGCAGGTGGTTGGCCCAGGCGGCCGCCACCTCGTCCGGCGTGCCGACCGGCAGCACGTTGGTGGAGCCGTCGGAGAGGCGTACGCCGGTGCCGGCGGCCGCGGCCTGCATGACCGCCTTGGCGTGGTCGGCGACGGGGTGCTCGAGGCTCTGGTGGGCCGCGGCGATGCCGCAGAAGGCCGAGTAGTCGTAGGTGCCGTAGTGCAGGCCGGTGCAGCGACCACCGGACGCGTGGACCATGCGGGCCACGAGGGCACTGCCGTCCGGGCCGAGGATCGACTGCGGCGTCTCGACCTGGATCTCGAAGCGCAGGGCACCCTCGCCGAGGCCCAGCTCGCCCTCGAGCCGCGCGGCGACGTGGACCAGCGCCTCCACCTGCTCGACCGCGGTCACCTTGGGCAGCGTGACGACGAAGGTCTCCGGCAGCGGGCCGTGCTCGACGAGCCCGGCCAGGAAGAGCGTGAGGGTGCGCAGGCCGCGGCTGCGGGTGGGCGCCTCGAACCCCTTGAACCGGATGCCGGTGAAGGGCGCGGCGGTCCCGGCGTCGAGAGCGGCGCGCAGGTCCGCAGCTGCTCGTCGTACGTCGCCGTCCTCATCCTCGTCGGAGCGGGTGCCGTAGCCGTCCTCGAAGTCGATGCGCAGGTCCTCGACGGGCTCGCGGCCGAGCTTCGCGCGCACCCGCGCCACCAGGCCGCGGTCTCCGTCGACGAGCCCGACCAGTCGGTCCTCGTGCTCGTCGAGGGCGACGAGTGCCGCCGCGCGGTGGTCGCCGACCAGGCCCGGGTGGAAGCGGTCAGCAGGGACGTACACCGTGTGCACGGGCTGGCGTCCCGCACGCTCGCCGGGGTAGCGCGCCGCGAGCAGCGCGTCGACGTCCGCCAGGCGCGTGTCGAGCTCGCTCGTCAGGCCACCGACGAGGTGGTCGAGGCTCTCCATGCGGAGACCCTAGACCCGCGTCACTGTGCCGGGGGGCGCTTCCGCTGCGGCGCCGGGCGGGTCGGGTCGTCGTCGGGCCGGTCGAACTTCTCCGGCACGACGATGGGCCGGAGGCGCGCCCACCCGAGGAAGACCGCGGCGACCACGATCAGAGCCAGCCCGGTCCACAGGTTGGCGTTGACCCCTCCCGTCTTCTCGAGCTCGGGGTCGCCGAACAACCCGGCGAGCGTCAGGATGACGCCGTAGAGGCCCATGAGGGCGCCGATGATGTTGCGGATGTCGAAGGCGCCGGCCTTGTGCGGAGCGGCGGCGTTGTCGGACGTGCCAGAGGTGTCGGACATGGTGGCCCCTTTCTCAGAAGGCGGCGTTGAGGATGATGACCATCACGAGCGAGATGGCGGCGAGCGGGACCGTGCGGCGGTACCACGGGTAGGACGCCTCCTCGGGATCGATGCGGTCCTCCCTCGGCGTCTCGGAGTAGACGAGACCCTTGAGCTCGGAGGCCGGCTTGGGCTTGGTCACCAGGGAGACGACGATGCTGAGCACGAGGTCCACGACGAAGGCCGTGGACGCGGCGAGGAAGGCCGCGCCCTGGCCCGGCAGGTCGATGACACCTGCGGCCGCCAGGCGGTCGACGGCGACCGCCGACACGGTGCCGGCGACGAGGCCGACCCACGCCGCGGTCGGCGTCATCCGCTTCCAGAACATGCCGAGGATGAAGGTCGCGAACAACGGCGCGTTGAAGAACCCGAAGAGCGTCTGCAGGTAGTTCATGACGTTGTCGTAGCCCATGGCGATCTGGGCGGTGAAGATCGCGATGATGGTCGCCGCGACGGTGGCGAGACGTCCGATGCGCAGGTAGTAGTCGTCACTGTGGTCCTTGCGGATGTAGCGCTGCCACAGGTCGTAGGAGAAGACGGTGTTGAACGCCGAGATGTTGGCGGCCATGCCGGCCATGAAGGCGGCGAGCAGACCGGCGATCGCCAGGCCGAGCAGGCCGTTGGGCAGCACGTCCCGCATCAGCAGCAGCAGGGCGTCGTTGTACGCCACTCCGTCACCGCTCGCCCCGCCCGCGGGGGTGCCGCCGTTCTTGAGGTCGATCATTTCCTGCACCAGGACCGCGGAGACCATGCCCGGGACGATCACGATGAAGGGGATGAACATCTTCGGGAAGGACCCGATGATCGGCGTCTTGCGGGCCGAGGAGAGCGAGTCGGATGCCATCGCCCGCTGGACCTCGACGAAGTTGGTCGTCCAGTAGCCGAAGGACAGCACGAACCCGAGACCGAAGACGATGCCGACCACCGAGAAGAACGAGGAGTCGAAGCCGGACAGGGCCTGCCCGGGCCACGACTCGAGCTGCTGGCTCGCCGGGGCGACCTCCGCGGAGGCCGGTGCGTTGTTCGCCGCGGCGGTGATCTTGTCGTTGAGGCCGTCCCAGCCGCCGACGCGGTGCAGCGCGAGGAGGGTCAGCGGGAGCAGCGAGGCGACGATGACGAAGAACTGCAGCACCTCGTTGTAGATCGCGGCGCTCAGGCCGCCGAGGGTGATGTAGGACAGCACGATCGCGCCGGCGACGACGAGCGCGATCCAGATCGGCCAGCCGAGCAGCGCGTGGAGGATTCCCGCGAGCAGCGCGAGGTTGACGCCCGCGATGAGCAGTTGGGCCACGGCGAAGCTGATGGCGTTGACCAGGTGGGCCCCGGTGCCGAACCGCTTGAACATGAACTCCGGGACCGAGCGGACCTTCGAGCCGTAGTAGAACGGCATCATCACGACGCCGAGGAACAGCATCGCCGGCACCGCGCCGACCCAGAAGTAGTGGACCGTCGGGAGCCCGATCTCCGCGCCGTTGGCGGACATGCCCATGATCTCGACCGCACCGAGGTTGGCGGAGATGAAGGCCAGGCCCGTCACCCACGCGGGCAGTGATCGACCGGACAGGAAGAAGTCGATCGAGTCCGACACGGACCGCCGGGCCATCACGCCGATGCCCAGCACGAAGCCGAAGTAGATCGCGACCAGCAGGTAGTCCAGCCAGGTCGCGTCGATCAAGGTGTCGGACACGCGTGCCTCCGAGGGGTCAGCGGTGGTTCAGTTCGGGCCACGCAGCAACCTAGACCCCTCGCATCGTTCCGCGCGACCACCCCGTGGTGGGTCGTTCGGTCGGCTGCTCGCGTGGTCAGTCGCCGACGACGACCTCCACCTCGAAGCCCTCCGAGCTCTCGAGGTAGAGCGCGACGTGCTGCTCGCCGCCGGCGTGCGGGTAGCGGTCGGCGTACAGCTCGTGCCAGCCGTGCTCGGTCGACTCCGCCCGCACCCGGTCGAGCTCGGCCCGGGTCTCGACCGTGAGGGCGAGGTGGTTCACCCCCGGCCGCAACCGGTCGTGCTCGCCGTGCTGGTCGGGCGAGTGCTCCATGAAGAGGTAGGTGCCGTCCGGGTGCACCCACGACAGCGCCCCCTCCTCGCGCTGCCAGTCGCACGCGGCGAGCAGCCACGCCCACTCCCCCTCCGCGGTGGCGAGCTCGGCGACCCAGAGGTCCAGGTGGTGCAGCGCGCGAGGCATGTCGCGACCCTAGACCTTGGAGTCGGGCTAGCTCACTCCCACTCGATGGTGCCCGGGGGCTTCGAGGTGATGTCGAGGGTGACCCGGTTGACCTCGGCCACCTCGTTGGTGATGCGGGTGGAGATGCGCTCCATCACGTCGTAGGGCAGCCGTGCCCAGTCAGCGGTCATCGCGTCCTCGGAGGTCACCGGGCGGATCACGACGGGGTGACCGTAGGTGCGTCCGTCTCCCTGGACGCCGACGGAGCGGACGTCGGCGAGCAGCACGACCGGCATCTGCCAGATGTCGCGGTCGAGGCCGGCGCGGGTGAGCTCCTGGCGGGCGATGGCGTCGGCGCGGCGCAGGATGTCGAGCCGGTCGGCCGTGACCTCCCCGATGATGCGGATGCCGAGGCCGGGGCCGGGGAAGGGCTGGCGCCACACCATCTCGGCGGGCAGGCCGAGCTGCTCGCCGACGAGGCGGACCTCGTCCTTGAACAGGGTGCGCAGCGGCTCCACGAGGGCGAACTCGAGGTCCTCGGGCAGGCCGCCGACGTTGTGGTGCGACTTGATGTTGGAGGTGCCGGCACCGCCGCCGGACTCGACGACGTCCGGGTAGAGCGTGCCCTGCACGAGAAAGCCGACCTTGTCGCCGTGCTCGGCCGCCTCGCCGAGCACCTGCACCTCGGCGGCCTCGAACGCGCGGATGAACTCGCGACCGATGATCTTGCGCTTCTCCTCCGGGTCGGTGACACCGGCGAGGGCGGCGAGGAAGGTCTCGCGCGCGTCGAAGACGTGGAGGTTGACGCCGGTCGCGGCGACGAAGTCGCGCTCGACCTGCTCGGCCTCGCCCTCACGGAGCAGCCCGTGGTCGACGAAGACACAGTGCAACCGGTCGCCGATGGCGCGCTGCACGATGGCCGCGGCGACGGCCGAGTCGACGCCACCGGACAGGCCGCAGATCGCCAGGCCGCTGTCGCCGATCTGCTCGCGGACGCGCTCGATCTGCTCCTCCGCGATGTTGAGCATGGTCCACGTCTGGCGGGCGCCGGCGATGTGGTGGAGGAAGTGCTCGAGCACCTTCTGGCCGTGCTCGGAGTGCAGCACCTCGGGGTGCCACTGGACACCGGCGAGTCCGCGGTCGACGTCCTCGAACGCGGCGACCGGGGTGTCCTCGGTCGAGGCGAGCACGGTGAAGCCCTCGGGCGCCCGTGCGACGGAGTCACCGTGCGACATCCAGACCTTGTGCTGGGACGGGAGGCCCTCGAGGAGGGTGCCCGGCTCGGAGACGGAGACCGGCGTACGCCCGTACTCGCGCGCGCCGGTGTGGGCGACCTCGCCGCCGAGCCCCTTGGCCATCAGCTGGAAGCCGTAGCACATCCCGAAGACCGGCACCCCGGCCGTGAAGACGTGGTCGTCGATGCCCGGAGCGCCCTCGGAGTAGACGCTCGACGGGCCGCCGGACAGGATGATCGCCTTCGGCTTGCGGGCCAGCATCTCGGCCACCGGCATCGTGTGCGGGACGATCTCGGAGTAGACCCGGGCCTCGCGCACCCGCCTCGCGATCAGCTGGGCGTACTGCGCCCCGAAGTCGACGACGAGGACCAGGTCGTGCTCTCCAGGCTGCGTCACGCGCCGAGTCTATCGACGTGCGCCGCTGGGCCGGGATCGGGCCGGGACCGGGCGGGGAACGCCCCAGGGCCCGATCGGGGAGGGAGGGTGATCGAGCCCTGGGGCTTGGCTCCCAGCCACTGCGAACAGTTGCCGAGACGAGAGACCCGGCCCTTGGGAGGGAGCATGACTGCCGGGCCCCTCACCCGGCCCAACGACCTCTGCGAGGGGTGGTTACGGCCCGCCTGCAAGCAAGTTTCGGAGAAGTCCGCAGGATCAGCTGACGCCGACGATCGGCAGCCGCAGCGCCCCCGGCGCGGCCGCCGGCACGGCCGGGTTCTTCGGCTCCACCGGCGCGAGCCGGCGGTAGGTCGCCCCGAGCTCGGGGCGCGGGTCGGCCTCGCCCTTGTTGGGCCAGAACGCCATCGCCCGCTCGGCCTGCGCGGTGATGGTGAGCGACGGGTTCACCCCGAGGTTCGCCGACACCGCCGACCCGTCGACCACGTGCAGGCCGTCGTAGCCGTAGAGGCGCTGGTAGGGGTCCACGACACCGGTCGCGGACGAGTCACCGATGGCGCACCCGCCGATGAAGTGCGCCGTCAACGGCATGCCGAGGGGCTCACCGATCGCGCCGTAGGCCCGACGGGCGCCCATGATGCGCGCCAGCCGGCGTACGGCGTCGTACGCCGACGCAATGTAGGTCGGGTTGGGGGCGCCGTGGCCCTGTGTCGACGACAGGTAGCCGAAGCCGCCGCGCTTGCGCCACACCGTGGTGATCGAGTTGTCGAGCGTCTGCATGACGAGGGCGACCACTGTGCGACGCGACCACGTGTCGAGCGAGTAGAGGTCGCGCAGTCCGTCGCGCTGGCGCCAGAGCTCCTTGCCCCAGGTGCGCCACCGCTTCTCGCCGAGCACCTCGTCGACGAGCACGGTGGCCATCAGCGGCATCACGTTGCGACCGCGGCCGTAGCGGACGGGCTCGACGTGCGTGTGCTCGTCGGGGTGGAAGCTCGAGGTGATCGCGACGCCCTCCGTCCAGTCGACGGCGTCGTCGTTGGCGGTGGCCCAGAGGATGGCTTCGGAGTTGGTGCGCGTGAGGACCCCGAGCCGGTCGGAGATCCCGGGCAGCGAGCCCTCGGCCTTGAGCCGGTGCAGCAGGCGCTGCGTGCCGATCGAGGCGGCTGAGAAGACGACGTGGTCGGCGGTGAAGGTCCTCACCGCACGCCGGCGCGACAGCTTGGCCTTGGTCCAGCGAGCCGTGACCTCGTACCCGCCCTCGGCGCGAGGTCGTACGTCGGTGACGGTGGTCAGCGGGTGCACGACGGCGCCGTTGCCCTCGGCGAGGTGGAGGTAGTTCTTGACCAGGGTGTTCTTCGCGTTGTGCCGGCATCCGGTCATGCACGAGCCGCAGTTGATGCAGGTGGACCGTTCCGGCCCGGCGCCGCCGAAGAACGGGTCGGGCACCGTCTCCCCCTCGGCCTGCCCGGGCTCTCCGAAGAAGACGCCCACGGGCGTCGGCACGAACGTGTGGCCGACCCCCATCTCGTCGGCGACCTTCTTCATCGCCACGTCGGCGGGCGTGGTCCTGGCATACGTCGTGACGCCCAGCATCCGCTTGGCCTGGTCGAAGTAGGGCGCGAGCTCGGACCGCCAGTCCGTGATGTGCGACCACTGCCGGTCCTGGTAGAAGGGCTCCGGGGGCTCGTAGAGGGTGTTGGCGTAGTTGAGGGAGCCGCCGCCCACACCGGCGCCGGCGAGGATGAAGCAGTCGTGCACGATGTCGATGCGCTGGATGCCGTAGAGGCCGACCTCCGGGCGGAAGAGGAACTTCTTCACGTCGCCGCCGTGCTCGGGCAGCTCGTCGTCGGCGAACCGGGCGCCCGCCTCGAGCACGCCGACCGTGTAGCCCTTCTCGGTCAGCCGCAGTGCCGAGACCGACCCCCCGAAGCCCGACCCGATGACGACGACGTCGTAGTGGGTGGTCACGGGGTCCCCGCTCACGCCAGGCCCAGCTTGTTGAGCAGCCGCAGCGCCCCGGTCATCACCTTCGCGTTGGTCTCCTCCGACATCCCGAACATCGGCGCGATCGGCACCAGCCGCTGGACCGCGACGGACTGCGCCTCGGTGTACCGGTGGATGCCCTCGGCGCCCTGCCGACGACCCAGGCCCGACTCGCGCATGCCGCCCATCGGCGCTCCGAGCGAGCCGAAGGTCGCGCCGTAGGCCTCGTTGACGTTGACCGTGCCGCACGCGATGCGGCGAGCCAGCGCGCGGCCGCGCGCGGTGTCGCGGGTCCAGACCGAGGCGTTGAGGCCGTAGCTGCCGTCGTTGGCGCGCTCGACCGCCTCGTCCTCGCTGTGGAAGCGGTAGAGCGAGACGACCGGGCCGAAGGTCTCCTTGCCGAAGCACTCCATGTCGGCCGAGACGCCTTCGAGGATGGTGGGCTCGAAGACGTAGGGCCCGAGCTCGGGGCGGTGCCGGCCACCGGTGAGCACGCGGGCGCCCTTGGCGACGGCGTCCTCGACGTGGCGGGTGACGGTGTCGAGCTGCGCCTGCGAGATCAGCGATCCGACGTCGACCGACCACTCCTGGCTGGCTCCGAGGGTCATCGCCTGCGTGCGGGAGACGAAGGCGTCGACGAAGCGGTCGTAGACCTGGTCGGCGACGAAGAGGCGCTCCATCGAGACGCACAGCTGGCCGGCGTTGGAGAAGACCGCGCGGGTCGCGCCCTCGGCGGCCCGGTGCACATCGGCGTCGCGGAGCACGAGCATCGGGTTCTTGCCACCGAGCTCGAGCGAGCAGCCGATCAGCCGCTCGGCGCACCCCTTGGCGATGATGCGGCCGGTGGCGGTGGAGCCGGTGAAGCAGACGTAGTCGGCGTTCGCGACGATCGCACCGCCCACCTCGGGACCGGGGCCGGCGACGACCTGCCAGGTCTCGGGCGGGAAGCCGGCCTCCTCGAGCAGCTGGGCGGCGAGCAGCGCGGTGAGCACGGTCTGCGCGTCGGGCTTGGACACCACCGCGTTGCCGGCCAGGAGCGCCGGGATGCCGTCGCAGAGCGCCATCGTGAGCGGGTAGTTCCAGGGCGAGATGATGCCGACGACACCCTTCGGCACGCGGTTGACCTCGGCCCGGGTGAGCACCGGGAACATGCCGCCGACGCGCCGGGTGTCGAGGTGCTCGTGGGCGGTGCGGGCGTAGTAGCGCGCGGTGAGAGCGAGGTGGGCGACCTCGAGGTAGGCGTCCTTGCGGGCCTTGCCCGACTCCCACACCACGAGGTCGATGAGCTCCTCCTGCCGGTCGAGCAGCAGGTCGTGCAGCCGCAGGAGCGCCGCCGCCCGGTCGTCGACGGAGGTGGCCGCCCACGACGCCTGCGCCCGGCGCGCGCGGGCGAACGCCTCGGCCACGTCGACCGGGCTCGACTGGGGGACGTGCGCGAGCGGCGTGCCGCCGATCGGCGACGCGACGGCGACCGTCTCACCGGTGGTGCTGACGAGGCGCCGCGTCAGGCTGGCGACGTACGCGCGGTCGAGGCCGTAGGCGGCGGTGGCGTCGTGCTCGGGGTCGGCGGGCCCGTCGGTGACAGGACCGGACGCAGGGGTCTGCTCACTCATCCCTGCAGCGTAGGTCGCCGCCGACGCCGTTGCTACTGGTTGGTCACTTCGTCCCAACATTCGACATATCGGTCGCTTTTGTCCAACGCCCGACCGCCGGTCACCCGGTCTAGGCTCGCCGCATGTCGACGCCGCTGCCCACGTCCGCGCCCTTCGCGCTGTCCACGCGGATCCTGGCGGGCTCGCTCATGGGCGCCCTGGTCGTCATCGGCGTCGCGCTGTCGGTGGTCCTGCCCGCACCGGAGTCGGTCCCGCTCGTGACGCTGGCCGTGCAGGCGCTGGCCGGCGTCGCCGCGCACCTGCTGCTCGAGGCCGTCGGCTACCGCACCCCCGCCCTGTCCACGGCGCTCACCGACGACGACGCGGCCGCGCAGGCCCGCACGCGTTGGCAGACGCTCATGATCATGCGGTTCGCCATCGCCGAGTTCGTGGCCATCGCCTCGGTGGCCGCCGCGTTCGTGCTCCCCGACGGCAGCATCCTCACCTACCTCGGGGGCGCCGTGGTCTCGCTCGCGCTCATGGTCGTGCACGTGTGGCCCGGGGCCCGACCGGTGGGCAGGGTCGCCGAGGCCCTGGAGGCCGGCGGCAAGCGGTCCGGCCTGCGCGAGGCCTTCGGGGGATCGGCGCCGGGTCCGGTCCAGCGCCTCTAGACGATGTCGCGGGCCTTGACCCGTGCCTCGTCGGCCTCCTGGTCGGTCGGCATGAGCTGGCTCTGACGCTCCGCCTCGACCCGCCGCAGGTAGTGGTCGACCTCGTCCTCGAGCTGCGCGTCGTCCCAGCCCAGCCCCTCGGCCATCAGCTCCGCGGCCGGACGCGCGGCGGCGATGCCGCGGTCGAAGGTCTCGATCGACACCCGCGTCCGCCGGGCCAGCACGTCGTCGAGGTGGCGCGCGCCCTCGTGGGTGACGGCGTAGAGCACCTCGGCCCGCAGGTAGTGCTCGGCCCCGGGCAGGGGCTCGCCGAGCTCGGGGCGGCGGTGGATCAGGGCCAGCAGCTCGTCGACGAGCCCGCCGTAGCGGCCGAGCAGGTGGTCGATCATCCCGATCTCGAGACCCGACGCGCGGCTGAGCGCGACCCGCTGGTTGGTCCGCGCCTCGTGGCCCCACGCGCCCATCAGCGGCACCCGGTCGGTGATCGAGGAGGGCGTGGCGTCGAAGTCGCGGATCGCGTGGTCGACCGCGTCGCGCGCCATGACGCGGTACGTCGTCAGCTTGCCGCCGGCGACCAGCACGAGGCCGGGCACCGGGTTGGCGACCGTGTGCTCGCGGGAGAGCTTGGTGGTCTCCCCCATCTCGCCCTCCTTGCGCGTCGGCTTGAGCAGCGGCCGGAGTCCGGCGTACACCCCGACGACGTCGCGGTGGTCGAGCGGGTCCTTGAGGAGCCGGTTGGCGTGCTCCAGGACGTAGTCGATGTCGGTCTTGCTGGCGGCGGGGTGGGCGAGGTCCAGGTCCCACGCGGTGTCGGTCGTGCCGATGATCCAGAAGTCGTCCCACGGGATCACGAACAGCACCGACTTCTCGGTCTTGGTGATGAAGCCGCACTCCGACCGGATCCGGTCCTTGGGGACGACGATGTGGATGCCCTTGCTGGCGTCGACGTCGAGCTGTGCCTGTCCGCCCACCAGGTCCTGCACCTCGTCGGTCCAGACCCCGGCCGCGTTGATGACGACGCGGGCACGGATCTCCAGGTCACGCTGGCCCTCGAGGTCGCGCGCGCGTACGCCGACCACGCGGTCGCCGTCGCGCAGGAAGCCGGTCACCTTGGTGCGGGTCGCGACGTGGGCGCCGTTGTTGGCGGCGGTGCGGGCGATGGTCATCACCAGGCGCGCGTCGTCGACCTGGCAGTCGTAGTAGCGGATCGCGCCGTGGAGGTTGTCGGTGCGGATGTCCGGCGCCATCCGGGCGAGCTGCTTGCGGAAGACGTGCTTGTGCTTGGGCACGCCCATGTCGTACCTGCCGGTCATCGCCATCGTGTCGTAGAGCGCGACGCCGGCGCCGACGTAGGGGCGCTCCCACGCGTGCTCGAGCGGGTAGAGGAACGGCACCGGCCGGACCAGGTGCGGCGCGAGCCGGGTGAGCAGCAGGCCGCGCTCCTCCAGCGCCTCCTTGACCAGCGCGAAGTCGAACATCTCGAGGTAGCGCAGGCCGCCGTGCACCAGCTTGGACGAGCGGGACGACGTCCCGGAGGCGAGGTCGCGCTGCTCGACCAGCCCGACCTTGAGCCCGCGCGTCACCGCGTCGAGCGCCGCTCCGACGCCGACGATCCCGCCGCCGACGACCAGCACGTCGAGCTCACCGGACCCGAGCTGCTGGAGCGCATCTGCGCGCTGATCGGCATCGAGGGCCTTGGCGAGCGTCATTCGGGGTCCCCGCGGCGTTCTCCGGGGGAGCGCAGCGGAGGAGAAGAACTCCGTGGGGTGTTCGTCATGGCGCCAGTGTCTCAGGGGCGGTCGAATCGACAGCGCGTCGCGATCAGTGCTGGACGACGACCTCGATGCGCTGGAACTCCTTGAGCTCGGTGTAGCCCGTGGTGGCCATCGCGCGGCGCAGGGCGCCGATGAGGTTCATGGTGCCGTCGGCGACGCGGGAGGGGCCGAACATGATCTCCTCCAGCGACCCGACCGGCTCGAAGCCGACGCGCTCGCCGCGGGGCAGCTGGGCGTGCGTCGCCTCGCTCCCCCAGTGGAAGCCGCGGCCCGGGGCCTCGACGGCCCGGGCGAGCGGCGAGCCGATCATCACCGCGTCGGCGCCGCAGGCGACGGCCTTGGCGATGTCGCCCGAGCTGCCGATGGAGCCGTCGGCGATGACGTGGACGTAGCGGCCGCCGGACTCGTCGAGGTAGTCGCGGCGGGCGGCGGCGACGTCGGCGACGGCGCTGGCCATCGGCACGGCGACACCGAGGACCGTGCGCGTCGTGTGGGCGGCACCGCCACCGAAGCCGACGAGCACGCCGGCGGCACCGGTGCGCATCAGGTGGAGCGCGGCCTGGTAGGTCGCGCACCCGCCCACGATCACCGGGACGTCGAGCTCGTAGATGAACTCCTTGAGGTTGAGCGGCTCGGCCTGGCTGCTCACGTGCTCGGCGGAGACGGTGGTGCCGCGGATGACGAACATGTCCACGCCGGCGTCGACGACGGCCTTGACGTGGTCCTTGGTGCGCTGCGGCGAGAGCGAGCCCGCGACGGTGACGCCGGCGGCGCGCACCTCCTTGAGCCGCTCGGTGATCAGCTCCGGCTTGATCGGCTCGGTGTAGATCTCCTGCATCCGGCGGGTGGCCTCGTGACCGGAGAGCCCGGCGACCTCCTCGAGCAGGCCAGTCGGGTCGTCGTAGCGCGTCCAGAGACCTTCGAGGTTGAGCACCCCGAGGCCGCCCATCTGGCCCAGCGCGATCGCGGTGGACGGCGACATGACCGAGTCCATCGGCGCGGCCAGCACCGGGATGTCGAAGCGGTAGGCGTCGATCTGCCAGGCGGTGCTGACCTCCTCGGGGTCGCGCGTGCGCCGCGAGGGCACGATCGCGATGTCGTCGAAGGAGTACGCCCGGCGGCCGCGCTTGGCACGGCCGATCTCGATCTCGCTCATGCGCGGCAGCCTATCGGCGAGCAGCAGGTCCGGCCGGGCCCCCACCCGACCGGACCTTCTGGACCCGGGATCCACACCCCACGTTTGGATCCGGTTACATCGTACCCAATTTTGGGGCGGGTGGCACGCGTCCGCCGTCCGTGGACGCGGGCGGCCCGTCGACGGCCGTGCGCAACGACCGCCGCAGCCACGCGGCGTACCGCTCGACCGTCCAGCCGCGGTGCTGAGCGAAGGTCACGTAGGTCTCCGCGCGCGTCAGCAGGTAGACCTCGTCGACCGCGTCCGGCGCCGGCTCCCCCCGCGCGAGCAGCCGCACCAGGTCGCCGCACATCCCCGCGTGGCCGAGGTGCGCGCCGCGGACGAGGTCGCGCAGGGCCGTGTCCTGCTCGGCACCGTGCGCCAGCACCAGCACCAGTGGCCCCATCGGTACGACGATGCTGCAGGCGAACTCGACGAACCGGTCGAGCCGTACCTCGAGGTCGGGCTCGTCGTCGAGCCGTAGCCCGGCGAAGGCTTCCCGCAGCCCGCCGCGGCGCCCGAACCCGGCGGACCGGAACGCCTCCATGAAGAGACCGGCCTTGCCGTCGAAGGTCTTGGTCACCAGCTCGACCGACACCCCCGACTCGGCGGCGACCAGGGCGAGGGTCGTGCCGTTCCAGCCCCGCTCGGCGAACAGCCGAGCCGCCACCTCGGCTACATGGAGCCGTCGCCGCTCCGCTGCCGCGCGGCGCCCGCTGGCGTCGTACGAGCGGCGCTCGGGGGCGTGCTTCTCCTCCACGACGCGAGCGTAGGTGACGCCTCAGAAGCCGAGGTCGCGGGCGGTGGCCCGGATGCGGTCGGCGCTCGCGCGCAGCCCCGCGAGCTCGGCCTCGCTCATCGGGACCTCGAGCCGCCGCTCGGCACCACCTGACCCGACCACCGTGGGCACGGAGAGGCAGACGTCGCTGATGCCGTGGTAGTCGGACAGCAGCGTGGTGACCGGCAGCACCCGCTTCTCGTCGCGCAGCACCGCCTCGATGATCCGGCTGCCGGAGACGCCGATGGCGTAGTTGGTGGCGCCCTTGCCCTTGATGATCTCGTAGGCCGCGCCCACCACCTCGGCGGCCATCGCGTCCCGCTCGTGGGCCGCCACCAGGTCGGTGACGGGCACTCCGCCGATGCTCGCGCTGCTCCACAGCGGGATCTCGCTGTCGCCGTGCTCGCCGACGACGTAGGCGTGGACGTTCTGGACCGCGACGCCGCAGCGCGCCGCCACCAGCCCGCGCAGCCGCGCCGAGTCGAGCACGGTGCCCGAGCCGAAGAGCTGCTCGGTGCCGAGACCGGTCAGCTTCTGGGCGGCGTACGTCACCACGTCGACGGGGTTGGTGACCATCACGAAGCGGGCGTCCGGGGCCGCCTCCACGAGGGCCGGCATCAGGGAGCGGAGCATGCTGGTGGTCGAGGCCGCGAGGTCGAGGCGGGTCTGCCCGTGCTGCTGCTTGGCGCCGGCCGTCACCGCGACGACCTGCGCCCCGGCGCACACGGAGACGTCGGCCGACCCCTCGACGTGGGCGGCGGGCAGGAACTGCAGGCCCTGGCGGAGGTCGAGCTCCTCGGCCCGCACCTTCGCCGCGTCGACGTCGTGCAGGGCGACGGTGGTGGCGACGCCGCGGACCAGGCAGGCGTAGGCGAGCGTGGAGCCGACGGCGCCGGCGCCGACGATGGCGATCTTCGCGGAGGTCACGCCTCATCGTGGCAGCCGACGCCTTCGGAGGACAGGGACCGTTGCGGCCGCACGGCCGGCCAGCTCTCTGAGGACCTCGTCGCCGACCGGGGTCGCACCGTGACCGTGAGCGTTCGGCAACGGCTCGTGCACAGCTCGGCAAAGCCGGTCACGCGCACCCGCCGCCGTCCCTAACGTCCTGCAGGTGGGGGGACGAGGGAGCAGAAGGTTCGCGCGCGCTGTCGTGGCGACATGCCTGGCCAGTGGGGTGCTGGGTGTGGGCGTCGCGGCAGCGCACGCGGCCGACGACTATCCGTGGGCGTGGCAGGGCCAGTGCCCGATCGTGCCGCAGGCGCCGATCGAGGAGCCCGTGCCCGCTCCCGTGCCCGTGCCCGCACCCGAGCCCGGGCAACCTCCGGCACCGGTCGTCGAGCCCCCGCCGCCCCCGCCGCCCCCGCCGCCGGTCCTCGACCCGGTCTCCGGCCACCTCTACGACCCGCGCGGCCCGCGACCGACCTGCGCCCGCAACGTGTGGTCGATCAACGGCTCGATCGGTGACTCCTGGGGCTTCGTGCTCCGCAACTGCACGAGCTTCGTCTCCTGGCGCCTGCACGAGCGCAACGGCATGGCGGGCTTCGACAACCACTTCCGCGGCGAGCACTGGGGCAACGCCGCCAACTGGGACGACGTCGCGCGCCGGCTGGGCTACCGGGTCGACTCGGTGCCCGCCATCGGCGCCGTCGCCCAGACCGACGCGGGTCGCGTCGGCCACGTCGCCTGGGTGAGCGACATCGGTCCCGGCACCGTGACCATCGAGGAGTACAACCACGGCTCCGCCGGCGGCTACGGCACCCGCACGGTCCCGGTCGGCGACTTCCGCTACCTGCACCTCGCCGACGTCTCCCCCTCCCCCCTCGTCGGCTCGGACCGGCCAGTCGTGTCGGTGCCCGACGGGCTCGGCGGGTCGTGGACCGCGCGCGTCGACGACCGCGGGACGCTGCTCCTGACCGCCCCCGGCCGACCGACGCGGGAGGTCGGTCGCCGGGGGGCCTTCAGCCCGGTGGTGGCACCCGCGTTGAGCCTCGACGACCACGGCCGCCCCTGGGTGGCCGCCACCTCGCGCGACGGCCGGGTCATGGTCGGTACGACGCGCCGCGGGCGGCTGGCCCTGCGCGCCGTCGGCACCTCGGCCCCGACTGCGAGCCCGGCGCTCGCCCAGTCGCGCACCCGGCGACCGGTGCTCGCGACGGTCTCCGCGGAGGGCACGCTGGTCACCCGGCGCCTGACCCGCGCGGGACGGTGGACCCACCCGGACCGGGTCGGCCGGCCGGCGTCCTGGTCGACCCACAGCGCACCCGTGCTCGGCAACGACGCCACCGGTTCCACGTGGCTGGTGGCCGTCGGGTCCCGCGGAGCGACCTACGCGCAGTCCCTCGAGCGCGGGCGCCTGCTGCGACTCCCCGGACCGGCCGCGTCGCTCACCTCGACGCCCGCCCTCACCACCGCCGACGACGGCACGACCCGGCTGCACCAGGTCAGCGCTTCCGGGCGCCTCGGCGTACGCACGCTCGACGGTCGTCGATGGAGCCGTCCGACGGCACTCGCCGGCGAGTGGTCGCCGTACGCCTCCCCCGCTGTCGGGGAGGTCGCCGGCGGCCTGCACGTGGCCGCCACCGACCGCACCGGCGTCGTCGTCGTCACCAGCACCGTGCCCGGGCGGCCGGCCCGACGCGTCGGCGCGGGGCGCGACCTCACCCGCTCCCCCGGGCTGGTGACCCGCCGCGGTGCCGAGCTCGTCGTCGCGCGCACCGGCTCGCGCCTGCTCGCCCGACCGGCTGCAGCGCGGGTCGAGGACCTCCGTCCCGCGCGACCCGGCTTCCGGCCCTGACCGCTTCGCCGTCGACGTACGACGCGGCCGCCCCCGGAGGGACGACCGCGTCGCGGGTGGGACTGCTGCGGGTCAGCGCCCCGCGTAGGCCCAGGAGGTCACGTTCTCGGTGTCCTCGAGGCCGGTGAAGCCCTCGACCGGCGCGTAGGTGTCCGTCTGGAACTCGATGTTCTCGTCGTCAGCCGTGCCGCCCACGTTGTCCGGGCCGACCCCGTAGAGGTTCTGCCCGAAGTTGGCGCCGCCGGAGTCCATCATGTTGTGGATCTCGTCGGCGTTGTCGGTGTGGTAGCTGCCGATCGTGTGGCCGACCTCGTGGGCCGTCACGTTGGCCACCGCCGCGGTGACGAACGCGATCCTGTCGCTGCTCGCGTTGATGTAGGTGTTGAGCGACGACGCCGGCCCGGCCGGTGCGCTGAGCACGTCGAGCAGCACGATCGCCTCGTCCTGGTGGCCGAAGTTGCCCGGGTCGATGTACTGCGCGATGCCGATGGTGCTGATGCCGGTCTCGGCGATCGTGCCGGCGACGTAGATCCGCGAGACGTTCTCCTGCCCGATCAGCTCCTGGTTGTCGCGGGCGTTGAGGACGTCGACGGTGACCGCCGGGTTGGTGCCGGCGATCTCGGCCTGCAGGTTGCGCCGCACCTGGTTGAGGATGCGGTTCTCCATCCGGCGGGCCTCGGTGCGGGCGATGCCCCACTGGGGCACGAACGCGGCGAACGGCGAGACGTTGCGCTGGCCGGGACCGCCCCAGGTGCCGGTGTTCACCCGACCGGGGGCGAAGTCGAGCAGCACGGTCTGCCGGCGCCCGCGATCGCCCTGCGTGCCCGGCCGGTAGCCCTCGACCGTCACGTCGTACGCGCCGCTGCCGCCGGTGACCTCGACGGAGTACCAGCCGGCCTCCTCGGCGACGTAGGCGATGGCCGTGTTGCCGCCACCGATGAGCGGCGACGTGGGCGGGTAGAGGGAGGAGGCGTCGGTGCCGATCCCACCCACGCGCTGCTCGCCGGACGGGGTCCGCACCGTGAGCCCGGTCGCCGAGCCCTCCGCGCCGGCCCCGACGACGTCACCGGGGCGCAGCCGCACGGAGTAGTAGTCGGTGTCGAGGGTGTGGCTCGCGATGGAGACGCGGTAGGCGCCGGTGTCGGCCCCGCCGGCACCGCTGCCGGAGTCGAACGGGTCGGCCGGCAGCGGGTCGAAGGCGTAGCCGCCGACCATCACGTAGTAGGTGCCGGGCGCCTCGGGCGTGAAGGCAAGCGAGCTCAGCACGCCCGTCCCGCTGTCGTCGTCGGCGGCCAGCGGCTCGCCCGCGGCGTCCCAGACGACCAGGATCGTGTCGGTGCCGGCAGCGCTGCCCTCGGTGTCGGCCGTCAGCGTCTCGCCGGCCGCGACGTCCACGGAGTAGAAGTCGAAGTCGTTGGTGCCGTCGCCGCCGGACGCGACCGGACCGTGCGGCCCGTCGCCCAGCACGGAGTTCGTCACCGTCGCTCCGCCGGCGATGCCGGTCGGGGTGGCCAGCGGGATCGAGCCCTGGTCCTCGGTGGTGGCCAGCGTGCGCGGCGCCCCGACCGGCGCGGCGAGCTCACCCAGGATGCGGACGGCGGGCATGCGGCTCGCGGCCGTGCCGAAACCCGGGATCGGCTCGGCGTCCACGTGCGAGTCGTTGGACCCCCGGGTCCCGTCGGGCTCCTCCTCGTCGTGGACGAACGGCGTGAGCACGCCGCGGGCGTTGACACCCCGGCCGTTCGTGCCGAAGGCCGCGCGGCGGTTGGACGCGAGCTTGGCCGAGTCGGCGCGGCGCGCCGCCTGCTCGTGCATCTGCTTGTTCCACGCGAAGTAGTTGGCGTCGTGGATGTCCGGCAGGTTGGCGAGGTAGGGGTTGGGGTTGGTCCGAGCCGTCAGGGCGGCGGCGTCGGACTCCTTGGGGGCCACCTGGATGCCCAGGTCGAGGGCCTCCTGCTGGGCCGGCGTGACGGCGTCGTCACCGGCTGGTGCGGCGACGGACAGGGCTGGGGTGACGATGGCCAGCAGACCGGCTGAGCCGGTGGCGACCAGATACTTTCTGCGCACTGAAGCGCTCCTCCCGAGAGAAACCGGGATCGAGCACAGCGTGCCGATGAAAGGTCGTCGCGGGGCCCGATCCCCTGACTCCAGCCAACGTAGGCCCTGCCGGGCCGCGCGGGAACGCTACTTAGGTCGCGATCAGGAACCGCTGTAGTTGGGCGCCTCGACCGTCATCTGCACGCCGTGGGGGTGGCTCTCCTTGAGCGAGGCCGAGGTGATGCGGACGAACCGGCCCTTGTCCTGCAGCTCCGGGATGGTGCGGGCGCCGACGTAGAACATCGACTGGTTGAGACCGCCGACGAGCTGGTGGGCGACCGCGGAGAGCGGCCCGCGGTAGGCGACCTGGCCCTCGATGCCCTCCGGCACGATCTTGTCGTCGCTGGCGACCTCGGCCTGGAAGTAGCGGTCCTTGGAGTACGACTTCTTGCCGCGGCTGCTCATCGCGCCGAGCGACCCCATGCCGCGGTAGGACTTGAACTGCTTGCCGTTGACGAAGACGACGTCGCCCGGCGACTCCTCGCAGCCGGCGAGCATCGAGCCCACCATCACGGCGTCGGCGCCGGCGACGAGCGCCTTGGCGATCTCGCCGGAGTGCTTCATGCCGCCGTCGGCGATCAGCGGGACACCAGCCGGCCTGGTGGCCAGGGACGCCTCGTAGACGGCGGTGACCTGCGGCACGCCCACGCCGGTGACGACGCGGGTGGTGCAGATCGAGCCCGGCCCGACGCCGACCTTGACCGCGTCGGCGCCGGCGTCGACGAACGCCTGGGCGCCCTCGCGGGTGGCGACGTTGCCGCCGATGACCTGCACGTGCTTGGTGGCCGGGTCGGACTTCAGGCGGCGCACCATGTCGAGGAGGAGGTGGACGTGGCCGTGGGCGGTGTCGGCCACGAGCACGTCGACGCCGGCCTCGACCAGGGTGGTGGCCCGCTCCCAGGCGTCGCCGAAGTAGCCGATGGCGGCACCGACCAGCAGCCGGCCGTCGTCGTCGTAGGACGCGTGCGGGAACTGCTCGCCCTTGACGAAGTCCTTGACGGTGATCAGGCCGCTCAGCCGGCCCTCGCCGTCGACGAGCGGCAGCCGCTCGCGCTTGTGCGCGCGCAGGAGGGTGGTGGCCTCGTCGCGCGAGATCCCGTCGTGGCCGGTGATGAGGCCCTCGCGGGTCATCACCTCGTCGACCTTGGTGGTCGCCCACTCCGCCACCGGCGTGAAGCGCAGGTCGCGGTTCGTGATGATGCCGAGGAGGTGGTTGTCGAGGTCGACGACCGGGAGGCCGGAGACGCGGTACTCGCCGCAGATCCGGTCGAGCTCCTCGAGCGTCGCGTCGGGACCGATGGTGACCGGGTTGGAGATGATGCCCGTCTGCGTCCGCTTGACCAGGTCGACCTGGCGGGCCTGGTCCTCGATGGACAGGTTGCGGTGCAGGACGCCGATGCCGCCCTCGCGGGCCATCGCGATCGCCATCCGCGCCTCGGTGACGGTGTCCATCGCCGCGCTGATCAGCGGCACCCGGATCGAGATCTCACGCGTGAGGCGGGTGGTGGTGTCGATGTCGCTGGGCGCGAGGTCGGACTCCCCCGGCAGCAGGAGCACGTCGTCGTAGGTGAGGCCGAGCGCAGCGAACTTCTCCGGGATCTCCACGCCGCCATTCTACGGGCGGTTCGGAGCGCTCTGGGACAGTGTCAGGGTGGGGACGGTGGGGGGCGACCGGTCGGGCGCGGGCCGCATGGTCTGGGCGGCGGCGGTCGTGGCCTTCCTCGCGCGCTTCCCGTCCCTGCTGTGGCCGCTGCGGCCCGACGAGGCGGGGTTCCTCATGGTCGCCCGCGCCTGGCAGCCCGAGCCCGACTCGCTCTACGGGCGCTACTGGGTCGACCGGCCGCCGCCGATCCTGTGGCTGGTTCAGGCCACCGACAGGATCGGAGGGCCGTACGCCCACCGGCTGGTCGGCGCGCTCGCGTGCTCGTTGCTGGTGCTGGCCGCGGCCGCGGCGGCCCGCGAGGTGGTGGTCCGCGCCGGCGTGCTCGACCCGGCCGCGGTGCGCCGCCTGGCCGGCTGGGTGGCGGTGGCGACGGCCGCCCTGGTCAGCAACGCCGAGATCGACCCGGTCGCCGCCAAGGGCGAGCTCTTCGGCATCCCGCTCGTGATGGCCTCGTGCTGGCTGGCGCTGCGGGCGGTGCGCCGGGTCTCACCGCCCGACGCGTTCCTCGCCGGCCTGCTGGCGATGCTCGCGGTGGGGATGAAGCAGAGCATCGTCGGCGGCCTCGTCTTCGGCGCCGTCCTGATCGCCGGGTCGCTGGTCGCGCGGCAGGTGAGCCGGCGCGACGCGCTCCGCTGCGCCGGGGCCGCCGCCGCCGGGGCCGCCATCCCGGTGGCGGTCGTCGTCGCCTGGGCGATCGGGGCCGGCGTACGCCTGCAGACGCTGTGGTACGACGTCGTCACCTTCCGCTCCGACGCGAGCCACGTCATCGCCACGCAGGAGTCGGAGGGCGCGACGAGCCGGATCTCGGTGCTGCTGCTGATCTTCGTCGGCACCGGCATGCTCCTCGTCGTCGCGCTCTTCGCGGTCCGGCTCCGCAGCCTCCTGCGGCACGACCCCGTGCCGGTGGTCGCGATCGCCGTGATGCTCGGCCTCGACCTGCTCGGCGTCGCACTCAGCGGCAGCTTCTGGTCGCCGTACCTCTTCGTGCCGCTCCCCGGCCTCGCGCTCGCCCTCGCCGCGCTCGTGGCGCACGACCACCTCGACCGCGTCCGGCACCGGGTCACCCCGGTCGCGGTGGGTCTCGTGGTGGTCTCGAGCATCGTCGCGATGGTCGGCTGGACGGGTGCGTGGGTGGCGGGCCGGGTCCCCGTGGAGGTACGCACCGGGGAGGCGATCGCGGCCGCCGCCTGGCCCGGCGACCGGGTGCTGGTCTACGGCGGGCGCGCCGACATCCAGTGGGCCACCGGCGCCCAGTCGCCGTACCCGTATCTCTGGTCGCTGCCGATGCGCACCCTCGACCCGGGCCTGGACGACCTGGAGGAGGTGCTGACCGGGAGCAACCCGCCGACGTGGTTCGTCGAGGCGACCTTCATCAACACGTGGAGCGAGCTCGGCACCACCGCGATCCAGAGCTCGCTGATCCGCAAGTACGCGTTCGTGCAGACCGCGTGCGGCCGCTACCGGATCTACCACCTCAACACCGTCGACCCGGTCGAGGTCGACGTCGACTGCTCGACGCCCTTCCGGACGATCTGGGGACGCTGAGGGCGGTCGGAGATGCCGCCGGCCCGGCAGACGTCGTCTGCCGGGCCGGCGGGTGCTGCTGGGAGCGGGATCGATCAGTGGCCGTGGCCGTGACCGTGACCGGCGGCGGCCGGCTCCTCCTCCTCGGGCTTGTCCACGATGAGGGTCTCCGTCGTGAGCAGCATCGCGGCGATCGAGGTCGCGTTGACCAGCGCCGAGCGGGTCACCTTGACCGGGTCGAGGACGCCCTGGGCGACCAGGTCGCCGTACTCGCCGGTGGCGGCGTTGTAGCCGTTTCCGACGCCGAGCTCGCGGACCTTGGAGGTCACCACGTAGCCGTTGACGCCACCGTTCTCGGCGATCCAGCGCAGCGGCTCGTCGGCCGCCTTGCGGACCACGCGGACACCGGCAGCCTCGTCACCGGTGAGGCCGAGGTTGTCCTCGAGCACCGACACGGCGTGGATGAGCGCGGAGCCACCGCCGGCGACGATGCCCTCCTCGATCGCGGCGCGCGTCGCGGAGACGGCGTCCTCGATGCGGTGCTTCTTCTCCTTGAGCTCCACCTCGGTGGCGGCGCCGACCTTGATCACGCACACACCGCCGGCGAGCTTGGCGAGGCGCTCCTGGAGCTTCTCGCGGTCCCAGTCGGAGTCGGTGTTCTCGATCTCGGCCTTGATCTGGTTGACGCGGCCCTCGACGGCCGAGCTGTCGCCCGCACCCTCGACGATCGTGGTGTGGTCCTTGGTGATGACCACACGACGCGCCTGGCCCAGGACCTCGAGGCCCACCTGGTCGAGCTTGAGGCCGACCTCGGGGGCGACGACCTGCCCACCGGTCAGGGTCGCGATGTCCTGCATCATCGCCTTGCGGCGGTCGCCGAAGGCAGGAGCCTTCACGGCGGCGACGTTGAAGGTGCCGCGGATCTTGTTGACGACCAGGGTCGAGAGCGCCTCGCCGTCGACGTCCTCGGCGAGGATGAAGAGCGGCTTGCCGGTCCCGATGACCTTCTCGAGGACCGGGAGCAGCTCCTGGATCGAGGAGATCTTGCCCTGGTGGAGAAGGATGTAGGCGTCGTCGAGGACGGCCTCCATCGACTCCGGGTCGGTGACGAAGTAGGCCGAGATGTAGCCCTTGTCGAACTGCATGCCCTCGGTGAACTCGAGCTCGGTGCCCATGGTGTTGGACTCCTCGACCGTGATCACGCCGTCCTTGCCGACCTTGTCGAAGGCCTCGGCGAGCAGGTCGCCGATGTGGCTGTCGCGGCTGGAGATCGTGGCGACGGACGCCATGTCCTCGCGGGACTCGACCTCGCGGGCCGCCTCGCGCAGGGCGTCGCCGACGGCCTCGGCCGCTGCGTCCATGCCGCGCTTGAGACCCATCGGGTTGGCGCCGGCCGCGACGGCGCGCAGGCCCTCGTGGACCATGGCCTGGGCCAGGACGGTGGCGGTGGTGGTGCCGTCACCAGCGACGTCGTTGGTCTTGGTGGCCACCTCCTTGGTGAGCTGGGCACCGAGGTTCTCGAACGGGTCGTCGAGCTCGATCTCGCGAGCGACGGTCACCCCGTCGTTGGTGATCGTGGGGGCGCCCCACTTCTTGTCGAGGACGACGTAGCGGCCCTTGGGGCCGAGCGTCACCTTGACGGCGTTGGCGAGGGCGTCCACGCCGCGCTCGAGGGCGCGGCGGGCGTTCTCGTCGAACTCCAGGATCTTGGGCATCGAAGTGCTCCTAGGAAAGGTTCGGGGTGAAAGGGTTTCGCCCGGACGTCATGGCCGGAGGTCGCAGGAGCGACCGGCGGCCATGACGTTCCGGGCGAAGAGGAGATCAGGAGACGACGGCGAGGATGTCGCGCGCCGAGAGGATCAGGTACTCCTGGCCGGAGTACTTGACCTCGGTACCGCCGTACTTGCTGTAGATGACCTTGTCACCCACGGCGACGTCGAGCGGGACTCGGTTGCCGTTGTCGTCGATGCGACCGGGACCGATCGCCACGACCTCGCCCTCCTGGGGCTTCTCCTTGGCGGTGTCCGGGATGACCAGGCCGGAGGCGGTGGTCTGCTCGGCTTCGAGCGTCTGGACGACGATGCGGTCCTCGAGGGGCTTGATGTTGACCGACACTTCGGATCAACCTCCACTTTCTCAAACAAGAGATCTTCAGGACGTGGGCTCGCGGTCCGGCGGCACGCCGTCGCGGGGGTCGTGCCAGGCTCGCGAGCGTTGGCATTCTCGGGGTGAGAGTGCCAGAGCAGACGCTAGCACTCTGCCCAATCGAGTGCTAGCCGGAGTCGCCGCTGACAGGATGACGGCATGCAGATCGAGACGCTGGACTGGCTGCGGACAGCCGAGGGAGCCCGTCTGCTGGTCGACGCCACCCGGGCCTGGGCGGAGCACGCGGGCGACCCGGTGCGGGTCGCTGCCGTCGTACGACGTCTCGAGCCCGACGCCGAGAAGGCCGCCGCGGCCACCACGCAGGCGCAGCTGCGCGCGAAGGCCGTGGCGAAGTTCGGCGAGGCGGCGCACCTGATGTTCTTCACCCCCGACGCGCTCGAGCAGTCGACACGAGCGCGCGTCGCCGACCACCGGGCGGCACGGGTGGCCGCCGCGATCCCCGGCGGCAGCGTCATCGACCTCGGCTGCGGCATCGGCGGCGACCTCCTCGCCTTCGCGCGGGCCGGGCTCGTCGTGGGCGGGGTCGACCTCGACCCCGTGCGGGTGGCGATGGCCCGCGCCAACCTCGAGGCGCTCGGCCTCGCCGGTGCGGTGCAGGTGGGCGACGCCACCACGATAGGCGCGGCCGCCTTCGACGTCGCCTTCGCCGACCCGGCTCGTCGTGGCGGCCGGGGCCGGGTGTTCGACGTCGAGGGGTGGACGCCCCCGTGGCCGTGGGTGCTGGACCTCCTGACCCACCGCTCGCTGGTGAAGGTCGCCCCCGGCATCGACCACGACCTGGTGCCGTCGGGCGTCGAGGCGGAGTGGGTCAGCGACGGCGGCGAGGTCAAGGAGGCGGTGCTCTGGTCGCCGACACTCGCCACCACCGACCGCCGCGCGACCGTGATCGGCGAGCACGGGCTGGCCACGCTCACCGACGAGGACTCCCCCGCAGACGGGGAGCCCGGGACCGACGTCCGCGCCGTCGGCGCCTACCTCTACGAGCCCGACGGTGCCGTGATCCGTGCCGGTCTGGTCACCGCGGTCGCCGCCGGCGTCGGTGGCGGGCTGGTCGACCCGCACATCGCCTACGTCACCAGCGACGCCTCGTTCCGTACGCCGTTCGCGCGCGGCTACCGCGTCGTCGAGCACCTGCCCTACCGCGAGAAGCAGCTGCGCGCGGCCCTGCACGAGCGCGGGATCGGCCGGCTCACGATCAAGAAGCGCGGGGTGCAGGTCGTCCCCGACGAGCTCCGCAAGCGGCTGGCCCTGCGCGGGGACAACGAGGCCACCCTGGTGCTCACCCGGGTCTCCGGTCAGGGGACGGCCCTGCTCGTCGACCCCTTCTGACGGCGCTTGCGAGCGCGCGGTCAGCAGCCGGGTCGTCCCACGCCCGGGACGTCGACCGGCAGCCGGCCCGGTGCCGGCGCCTGACCGGTCAGCACCTCGACCAGCACCTGCATCGCGGCGGGCGTGTCGCCGTAGGTGGCGATCCGGGTCGGGGCCGCCACGCGTCCCAGCACCCACGGGCTGTCGGTGGCCACGGCGACCTGGCCGTCTACGGGGGCGTCCCGGTAGCCGGTGAACCCGATCTGCGTTCCTGCCGCGAGTCGCGCGTCCTCACCGGCCTGCCACGCGTCGAGGCGCCGCTCCCGGCGGGCCTCGGCCTTCTCCCAGGCGCGCACGCGTCGCTGGTAGGCGCGCTTGCGCTCCTTCTTCCTGCGATCGGGCCTCGGCTTGGCGCTGGTGAGGTCGGCCGGCGGCGAGCGACGCGCCAGGACCGTGATCCCGGCAGTCTGGGCGGCGGGGGTGAAMGCCCCGACCGCGCTCGGGTCGCCGTAGGCATGCACGGCGTCGCCGACGAGCTTGCCCGAGCACGCACCGTCGGTGACCGTCACGGCGGCGGCGGAGAGGCGTCGCGACGCTGCAGCCGCCGCGCCGGGCGCCGACCTCGGCTGCTGCGCGGACGCGGCGAGGTGGGTGAGCAGGGCGATCTGCCGCGCGGCCGCCTGCTCCAGCCGGTGGCGGGGCAGGGTGCCACCGCGTACGGCGCGCACCAGCGCTGCCCGCGCCACGGCGGGCGAGGGCGGCATCAGCAGGACGTCGGAGCCGGCGCGGAGGGCCTGCACCGCCGTACGCCCGGGGTCGCGGCCGCGGGCGACGGCGGCCATCTCCAGCGAGTCCGTCACGACGAGGCCCGCGAAGCCGAGCTCGTCGCGCAGCAGCCCGGTGACCACCTTGCGCGACAACGACGACGGCACCCGGGGGTCCACGGCGCGCACGTCGAGGTGGCCGACCATCACGGCCGGGAGCCCGGCCTCGATGCCGCGGGCGAAGGGCACGAGGTCGGACGCCTCGAGCTGCGCCTTCGTCCTGCCCTGCACCGGCAGGGTCAGGTGGCTGTCGGCCGGCACGGACCCGTGGCCCGGGAAGTGCTTGATGACCGGCAGGACGCCGGCCGTGCTGAAGCCGGTGGCAGCCGCGACGACGTGCTCGGCGACGACACCGGGTCGCGACGAAGCGGACCGCGACCCGATCGTGGGGTCGCCGGGGCCCGACGTGACGTCGGCGTCCGGGGCGAAGTCGACGGTGAAGCCGAGCCCGCGCAGCTCCGCGGCCCCGGCGGCGTACGCCTCCTGCGTCAGCCCCGCGTCACCAGCGGCGCCGGTGCTCATGAAGGTCGGGAACCGGGTCGCCGCGCCGCGCAGCCGCTCGACCACGCCACCCTCCTGGTCGACGCCGAGGAAGAGCGGCCACGTGCGGGGGACCTGGCGGGTCAGCGCCCTGTTGACGGCCCTGACCTGCTCGGCCGAGGCCACGTTGGCACTGAAGGCGATCACGCCTCCGAGGTGCAGGTCCCGGACCATCCGCACCGGGGCGTCGGTCCCCTGCCAGTCGGCAACGATGACCTGCCCCGCGAGGTCGGGCAGCTTCATCCGGCCGACGATCCGCGCCGCCCGGTCCAGCTCGGCCCCGGTGGGACCCCACCCCTCGGCCAGCCCGAGCTCCTCCGACGGCGTCGGCGGGACGGTCGGCGTGCTCGTGGCGGCCGTGCTCTCTGCGGTCCTCTCCTCGTCCCCGCCCGGGCCCTGTCCGTCGCACGCGGCCAGCGACGCGACGAGCACGAGGGAGGCTCCGAGGCTCACCAGGGGCGAGGCGGGGCGGGAGCGCATCACGCCATGGTGGCACGGCACCACCGATAGCTCACCGCCCGCGACGGTCCGGACGCTCCCAGGGCCAGTCGCTCTCGATCCAGGCAGCCACGGCAGCTGCCAACGGCTGGTCGAGCCCGGCCCGGTCGGCGCGCACCCACGACTGCACCTTGACGTCGTGCTGGTCGGACCTGCTCGGGTAGAGGTAGACGCAGCCGATCACCTCACGACTGCCCGGCTCGAGCACGGTGAACGTGAAACCACGTCGCGCCTCGAAGTCCGCCGCGTGCCGGGTGAGGTCGGCGAGGTTGTCCTCGAGCGACATGCCGCCGGCGGGCGGCCACGACCCGTCCGCGTAGCCCGGCGTGGCGCGGACGTGCGCGATGCTCGACGACCACGCCGCGTGGTCGGACTCGTTGTGCTGCGGCCCGAGCGGCTCGAGCACGAAGTCGTCCGTCACCAGCGACGTCGGTGGCGCGAAGTCCTCGGGCACGAAGTCGGTGGTCATCCGGCGACCGTAACCCGGCTGGCCGCCGAGCCGCCCGGCTCGGGGAGAGCCGGGCGGCCCGGCGCCTCAGGCGGAGAGGCCCTCGCGCTCCGCACCGATCGTGGTGTCGGGACCGTGGCCGGTGTGCACGACCGTCTCGTCCGGCAGCTCGAGCAGCCGGCGACGGATCGAGTCCACGATGTCATCGGCGTCGCTGTAGGAGCGGCCCGTCGCACCCGGGCCACCCTCGAACAGGGTGTCGCCGGTGAACACGCAGCCGAGGTCGTGGACGTAGAGGCACACCGCGCCCGGCGCGTGGCCCGGGGTGTGGATCACCTTGATCGCAGCACCCCCGATCGTGAGCGTCTGGTCGTCGGCCAGGTCGACGTCCCAGAGCTCGGCGCCCTCCTCGTCGCCCCCGTGGGTCAGCTCCCACAGCGGGCGGTCGTCGGGGTGCAGCAGGATCGGCGCCCCGGTGCGGCGCCGGAGCTCCGGCGCCACGCGCACGTGGTCGTCGTGGGCGTGGGTGCACACGATCGCCTTGACGGCCCGGCCGGCGACGACCGCCATGATCGCGTCGACGTCGTGGGGAGCGTCGACGACCAGGCACTGCTCGTCGTCACCGATCACCCACAGGTTGTTGTCGACGTCGTGCGTCTCGCCGTCCAGGGAGAACGTCCCCGAGACGACGGCGTGGTCGACCCGCACGGACGAGGCGCCCATCACAGCACCACCACCGAGCGCAGCACGTCGCCCTGGTGCATCTTGTCGAAGGCGGCCTCGACGTCGCCGATGCCGATCTCCTCGGTCACGAACGCGTCGAGGTCGAGCCGGCCCTGCTGGTAGAGGTCGACGAGCATCGGGAAGTCGCGCGACGGCAGGCAGTCGCCGTACCAGGAGGACTTCAGCGACCCGCCGCGTCCGAAGACGTCGATGAGCGGGATGTCCGGCACCTTCATGTCCGGCGTCGGCACGCCGACCAGCACGACGGTCCCGGCGAGGTCGCGCGCGTAGAACGCCTGCTTCCACGTCTCCGGGCGTCCGACGGCGTCGATCACCACGTCGGCGCCGCCCTCGTGGCCGGTGCCGTCCGGCGGCGGCGTCAGCGACCGGATCGCCTCGACCGGGTCCACCTCGGAGGAGTTCACCGTGTGGGTGGCGCCCATCGAGCGCGCCAGCTCGAGCTTGCGGTCGTCGAGGTCGACGGCGATGATCCGCGCCGCCCCTGCCAGGGCCGCCCCGGCGATCGCGGCCGCGCCGACGCCGCCGCAGCCGATGACGGCCACGGTGGAGCCGCGGCCGACGTTGCCGGTGTTGATGGCGGCACCGAGGCCGGCCATCACACCGCAGCCGAGGAGGCCGACCGCTGCCGCACGGGCCGACGGGTCGACCTTCGTGCACTGGCCTGCGGCGACCAGCGTCTTCTCCGCGAAGGCGCCGATGCCCAGCGCGGGCGACAGCTCGGTGCCGGCGAGGTCACCCTCGGCGAGCGTCATCTTCTGCGTGGCGTTGTGGGTGGCGAAGCAGTACCACGGCTCGCCGCGGTTGCACGCGCGGCAGTCTCCGCACACGGCGCGCCAGTTCAGGACGACGAAGTCGCCCGGCTCGAGCCCGGTCACGTCCGGGCCGACCGACTCGACGACGCCGGCCGCCTCGTGCCCGAGGAGGAAGGGGAAGTCGTCGTTGATCCCGCCCTCGCGGTAGTGCAGGTCGGTGTGGCACACCCCGCAGGCCTGGATCTTCACCACCGCCTCGCCCGGGCCGGGATCGGGGACGTTGATCGTGGTGAGCTGCACCGGCTCGCCCTTCGCGAGCGCGACGACGGCCTGGACCTGCTGCATGGGTGTGCCTCCTGTGGATCGGGTCGACGAGAGCCTTGCAACGCAAGCCAAACAGATGCAACCACCTGCCGAGGAGTCGCGTCCTCACCCCGACACACCACGCGGAAGAACACGCGGACGGACAGGAGGTGGACGATGAGCGCGACACTCGTCGACATGGGCAAGCACGACCGGCAGGCCGACAAGGACGCCGACTTCTCGGCGTACATGTCGGGGCGCCAGTCGGCGCTCTACCGGACGGCGTACCTCCTCGCCGGCGACCACGCCGGCGCCGAGGACCTGCTCCAGACGGCGTTCGCCAAGCTCTACCTGTCCTGGGACCGCATCCGCGACCGCGAGGCCCTCGACGGCTACGTCCGACGGATCATGGTCAACGAGAACAACTCGCTGTGGCGGCGGGCGTGGAAGCGCCGCGAGCACACGACCGACACCATGCCCGAGACCGGCGCTGTCGACGTGTACGACGACGGCATGGGCGGGGCGCTCTGGTCGTTCGTCCAGACCCTGCCGCCCAAGCAGCGCTCGGTCGTCGTCCTGCGCTACTACGAGCAGCTGAGCGAGGCCGAGATCGCCGACGTGCTCGGGATCTCCGTCGGGACCGTGAAGTCGCAGGCCAGCCGCGCGCTGGCCGCGCTGCGCGCCCGTGCCCCGCACTCCCTCAACCCCCACGAGTCCGGAGACGATGCACGATGAGCCCCACTCCCCTCGAGGACCAGGTGCACGACGCGCTGCACCGCACCGCCGATCCCCTGCAGCGCGCCCCGTTCACCGTCACCGACGTCCGCACGCACGCCCGTCGGATCCAGCGCCGCCGCGCCGTGGTGGCCGGCGCCGCGGTCGCCGCCGTCCTCGCGATCGCCATCCCTGTCGGCGCCGGCGTGGTCGGGCCGTCCCCGCGGAGCGACGTCCCGCCCGCGACCGAGCCGCCCGCACCCCGGATCACCGGGACCGTCCGCATCGACCCGCTCACCGCCCCAGTCGGCGCCGAGCTCGCCGTGCCCCTCATCAACGTCGACGAGCCGAGCCTGACCGTCGACGGCGAGACCGTCGACCTCCCCCGCCCCTACGACCAGCTGACGCCGTACGTCGAGGGCTGGGTCGGCATCGCGCCCACCGACGACGGCGGCGGGCGCGCCGTGCAGGTCCTCGACCCCGACTTCCGTGTCCTCGACGCGACGGCACCGACCAGCGGCATGGCCGTGTCGGCCGACGGCTCGCGCATCGCCTGGGCCGAGCACGACGGCTCGCGCTGGACCGTCGTGGATCGGGACCGGGACGCATCCCGCGAGGAGCGACGGACCGCGCTGCCGCCCGGGCCGCAGGACGCCCGCGTCCGTCCGGTCGGCTTCCTCCCCGGCGAGGCGCTCCTGCTCGGCACGACAGATCCCGCCACCAACCGGGAGTCGGCGTCCGTCGTCGGTCCGGACGGGAGCACCACACCGCTGCCGGGCTCGCTGCGGGTGGGCTCGGCGTCGGAGGCCACCGGCCTCTTCTCCGTCCAGACCAGGTTCACCGGCGACGGCTCCTGCTGGCAGGTGCGCGACGCCGGCGCGGGCGGTGCCGAGGTCTGGCAGACGTGCGACTACACGCTGCTCGGCTTCAGCCCCGACGGTCGGCACGTGCTCGGCTTCACCGACTACCTCACGCCCGACGGTTCACCGACCATGGCGGTGCTCGACGCCGCGACCGGCGAGCGGGTGGTCGACTTCGAGCTCGTCGGCGCCCGCACCGGCGTGGTCGGCATCAACCCGGAGGTGGCCTGGGATGACGACGACACCGTCGTGGCCACGCTCGTGACCGGCAACCGGCAGTACGTCGTACGCCTCGGGCTCGACGGCACGGTCGAGCGGGTCGGCGGCGAGGCGGTCGACCTGCGGCCGGGTCAGATCGCACTCAAGCTCGCCGCCCCCGGCGACCCCCCGGGCTGAGGAAGGTCACAGGCGCATCCGCGGGCTGGAGTAGCTCGCGATGACCGACTGCAACAGCTCCTGCTGCACCTCGTCCGGCACCTCGAGGTCGAAGTTCAGCTGGACCTTCGTGACGTGGTTGTCCTCCCAGAGCGTGACGGCGTGCATGTCGTAGAACTTGTCCCTCGCCGTGTAGTAGCCGGAGGTCAGCCCGCCCATGAGGACGTCGTCCTGCTTCTGGTAGTTCTTCGGCTTGCGCCCGCGCGTCCAGAAGTAGCTCTCGGCCTGCTTCGGCGTCAGCACGTCGCCACCCGTGGCGACCACGCTGAGCAGCACGCCCCCGCTCTTCCCGTCCACGCGCCCGAGGGCGCTGTCGACGACCACGGAGTCGAAGGTCTGCTTCCAGCCCTGGGGGATGTTGACGCGGATGTCGCTGACGTCGAGCCGCGGTCCCGATGCCGGCTCGACCCTCTCACCCTCGGGCACGAGCAGCGGCTCGGTCGGAGTTGCGGTCAGGCCCTCGGTCGGGGTGTCCGTCGGGCTGTCGGTCGGAGCCGTCGACGACGTCTCGGTCCCGGACGGGTCGGTGCCGCCGTCGTCGCTCCCGCACGCTCCCAGCGCCAGCACCGTCACGATCGAGACCGTCAGCGCCGCAGCTCGGCGTCCACCCACCGTCGTACCCCCGAGTCGTCGTCGCACGCCCAGACGGTAGCGGACGGGGCAGTTACGACGACGTGTCGTCCCGCCGTGACCTGATCTGTGAAAATGACTCCGACAACGACGTTTCACCGCCGGGCACGGCGGGAATGGGGGACCCATGCTGACCGCTGCCGACGTAGGGCTCGTGACCAACGTGATGAAGGGCATCAACGCGCCCGAGAGCCTCATCCAGAGCATCCGCACGCTGCTCACCACCAACTCCGACGGCCTGGGCGGCACGAAGCTCATCCCGGTGGGGACCAACCACTTCGGCGGATCGACCAACGGCCACCGCCTCGGTGTCAACGCCCAGATGGCGCACCAGGAGGCCGAGCAGGAGTTCCAGAAGCTCGCCGACTCCCTGCGCGCCTACAGCGACGCCATCAAGCTCTGGGCCGACGACGTCCGTGACGTCGACGGCAGCACCAACGCCGAGATGACGACGCGTGCGGCCGCGCTCGCCCAGGTCAACGACACCATCGACCAGGCGCGCGACCAGTCCTCGAGCAGCACCATGGGCGACGGCCAGTACACCGAGCCCCCGGCTGCAGGGGACGGTGCCTGATGACCGACGGAGTCGAGCGCGCCCGCCTGCGCACCTACCTCACCGGCGCCCAGGCCGAGACGAGTGACCTCGCCGGCGACAACTGGAGGCACTGCGGCTACATCCTCGCCGAGACCGCCGAGGCGCTGCGCAAGGGAGCCACCCAGATCCGCGACGGCGAGGGCGACGGCCAGGACGGTGGGCTGTCCGGGATGATGGCCGACGCCCTGCTGGCGGCCTTCGAGGACTCCTCGAGCAGCATGGAGGAGAAGGGCACGCGCCTCGTCGGCGGCGGTGACGCCCTCAAGGACGCGGCCCGCGTGATGAGCAACGCCAAGACCGCCGAGGCCGGCATGGCAGACCTGCAGCAGCCGCCGGCCTACACGGCGCCGACCCCGCTGCCGGGCCTCCCTCCCACGCCGAAGGAGATCCAGGCCGAGGCCAACAAGCGGCACGCCGCGAACCAGGAGATGTCGGCCTACAACACGGCCCGCGCCCAGCAGGAGGCCGCGGCCGCGCAGTGGACGCAGAAGCTCGACGCCGTCTTCCTCGGGTCGATCCCGCCGATGCAGGCGATCCACGGGCAGCCCGACCCCACCGAGCCGCCGCCGTCGGTGCCGAGCGGCCCGTCCAGTCCCTCCCTGCCGCCGACCGGGCCGCGCACCCCCGGCGTCCCCGACCCGACGGACCCCAGGGATCCGAAGGACCCGGACAAGGACCCGGACAAGGACCCGGACAAGGACCCGGACAAGGACCGCGACAAGGACCCGGACAAGCCCGATCCGGTCGACCCGGAGAAGCCGGACCCGGTCGACCCGGAGAAGCCCGACCCGGTCGACCCGGAGCCGCGCCACCCGATCACCACCCCGACCCCTCCGACCCACCACGTGCCGGGAGAGACGAGCACGGTCGCGGGCTCGTCGCAGAGCGGCGTCACCTACAACCCCTCGGCGGGCCAGGCTCCGGCCGGCCCGAGCACGGGGGGATCGGCCGGCGGCATGAACGCCGCCGCGATGGGCGCCGCAGGTGCCGCCGGCGGCGCCAGCGGCATGGCGGGCGGCATCCGGGCCGGCGCAGCTCCGGCTC
>NZ_JBFUMR010000018.1:0-96858 GCF_054049275.1 Nocardioides sp. P5_E3 | reverse complement strand
GCGCAGGAGGCGCCCGACGGCCCGCCGTCGTGGGTGACCGGCGACGCCGCCCCGCCGTCGGCTCCCGCAGCCCCGCCGCCGGTCTCCGCCGCTCCCGCGCGTGAGGCGCTCGAGGCGGCCCGGGCCGGGGGACCGGCCGAGCCGGCCGCCCCGGTGCGCTCCGCCGACGACGACGTCGACCCCGACGACCCCGACGCCGACTCCGCGGCCATCGACACCGAGTCGCTGCTCAGCCAGACGCTCGGCGCCAAGCTGATCGAAGAGATCAAGAACGACTGACCCGATGACCGGCCCCAACCCCATCCCAGACCTGCAGCGGGAGACCCGATGACCCAGAACCCCTTCGACGCCCTCGGTGGCGGCGGCTTCGACATGAACGCCCTGCTCCAGCAGGCGCAGCAGATGCAGCAGCAGCTCGAGGAGGCGCAGGCCAACCTCGCCCAGCAGACCGTCGAGGGCACCGTCGCGGGCGGTGCCGTGACGGTCACCGCCAACGGTGTCGGCGAGCTGGTCGGCGTGACGATCCGCTCGGGCGAGTTCGACGGGACCGACCCCGACGACCTGTCCGACCTCTCCGACCTCATCGTCGCCGCCTACCGCGACGCGCGCGCCAAGTCGGAGGCGCTGGCCGGCGACTCGCTCGGCCCGCTGACCGAGGGTCTCGGCGGAGGCGGCGGCATGCCCGGTCTCCCCGGGCTCGGCTGAGGGGCCTCGTTGTACGAAGGTGTCGTCCAGGACCTGATCGACGAGCTCGGCCGCCTGCCGGGCGTCGGTCCCAAGAGCGCGCAGCGCATCGCCTTCCACCTGCTCCAGGCCGAGCCCACCGACGTACGCCGTCTCGCCGACGTGCTGATCGAGGTGAAGGCCCGGGTGAAGTTCTGCTCGACGTGCTTCAACGTCAGCGAGGACGAGCAGTGCCGCATCTGCCGCGACGAGCGCCGTGACCCGAGCGTCCTGTGCGTGGTGGAGGAGTACAAGGACGTCGTCGCGATCGAGCGCACCCGCGAGTTCCGCGGCCGCTACCACGTCCTCGGCGGCGCCATCTCGCCGATCGACGGGATCGGCCCCGACCAGCTCCACGTCAAGGAGCTCATGCCGCGCCTCGCCGACGGCACGGTCACCGAGGTCATCCTCGCCACCGACCCCAACCTCGAGGGCGAGGCCACCGCGACCTATCTCACGCGCCTGCTCCTGCCCATGGGGTTGCGCGTGACCCGCTTGGCGAGTGGACTGCCTGTGGGCGGTGACCTCGAGTACGCCGATGAGGTCACGCTCGGACGAGCGTTCGCCGGAAGGAGATCAGCCGAATGACCGAGACCGACGAGAGGGTGTTCGGCGAGCAGATCGCCGACTCCGTGGAGAGCTTCCTGCTCGCACTGCGCGCCATCGCCCGCGAGGGCAACGGGTCGCAGGCGGTGTCGCTGCTGCTCCTCGAGATCAGCCAGGTCCTCCTGGCCGGTGCCCGGATGGGCGCCCAGACCGACTTCACGCCGCGCGAGGAGTTCCAGCCCGACGTGGGGCCCGAGGCCGACATCGACGACCTGCGGCTGCGGCTGGCCGAGATGCTCGAGGGCGTCGACGACTACTCCTTCGTCTTCGACCCCTACATCCCGGAGGTGGTCGTCAGCCGTCTCTCCGACGACCTGGCCTCGATCGCCATCGACCTCGAGAACGGCCTGCGCCACTACCGCGCGGGCAACGTCGACGAGGCCCTGTGGTGGTGGCAGTTCTCCTACGTCAACAACTGGGGCAACCTGGCCGGTGCGGCGCTCAACGCGCTGCTGACCGTCGTCGCGCACGACCGTTTCGACACCGACTTCGAGGCCGACGCCGACGCCGTGGCCGTCGCTGATGAGATGCTCGGGAGCGCCCCGGTCGCGCGCCCGTAGAATCGGCGGTGGCCTGTCGGCAACGGCGCCGACGGGCACGCCAGAGCTCCGCGGCCGCTGAGGGCCGCACACCGATCCCGAGGACCAACCGTGGGCATTGTCGTGCAGAAGTACGGCGGCTCCTCGCTCGCCGACGCCGACGCCATCAAGCGCGTCGCCCGGCGCATCGTGGACGTCAAGAAGGCCGGTCACGACGTCGTCGTGGCGGTGTCCGCCATGGGTGACACCACCGACGACCTGGAAGACCTCGCCAACGGCGTCTCGCCGCTGCCTCCGGCGCGGGAGATGGACATGCTGCTCACCGCGGGTGAGCGCATCTCGATGGCGCTGGTCGCCATGGCCATCAGCGACCTGGGCTACACCGCGCGCTCCTTCACGGGCTCGCAGGCCGGCGTGATCACCGACTCGGTCCACGGCAAGGCCAAGATCATCGACGTCACCCCGGGTCGCATCACCCAGGCGATCGGCGAGGGCCACATCGTGATCGTGGCGGGGTTCCAGGGGGTGTCGGCCGACACCAAGGAGATCACCACGCTCGGCCGGGGCGGCACCGACACCACCGCGGTGGCGCTGGCCGCGGCCCTCGAGGCCGACGTGTGCGAGATCTACACCGACGTCGACGGGGTCTTCACCGCCGACCCGCGGATCGTGCCAAGCGCCCGCAAGCTCGGCAAGGTCTCCTACGAGGAGATGCTGGAGCTGGCCGCGTGCGGCGCGAAGATCCTGCACCTGCGGTGCGTGGAGTACGGCCGCCGCTACGGCATCCCGATCCACGTCCGGTCGTCGTTCAGCCAGCTCGAAGGCACCTGGGTCGTCAACGACCCGCAGCTCAACCCCGGACCAGCCGGTCCCAGTGAGGGAGACACCATGGAACAGCCCATCATCGCCGGCGTGGCCCACGACCGCAGCGAGGCCAAGATCACCGTCGTCGGCGTGCCCGACAAGGTCGGCGAGGCCGCCCGCATCTTCGAGGCCCTGGCCGACGCGCAGATCAACCTCGACATGATCGTGCAGAACATCTCGGCCGCGGCGACCAGCCTCACTGACATCTCCTTCACGCTGCCCCGCAGCGACGGCCAGGTCGCGATGACCGCGCTGGCCCGCATCCAGGCCGAGGTCGGCTACGACAAGCTGCTCTACGACGACCAGATCGGCAAGGTCTCGCTGATCGGCGCAGGCATGCGCTCGCACCCCGGCATCACCTCGAAGTTCTTCGCCGCGCTCGCCTCCGCCGGCGTGAACATCGGGATGATCTCCACCTCCGAGATCCGGATCTCGGTCGTCGTGGACGAGAACGCCGTCGACGACGCCGTACGCGCGACGCACACGGCGTTCGACCTCGACGCCGACGAGGTCGAGGCCGTGGTCTACGGAGGCACCGGTCGATGAGCGCAAAGGTCAACATCGGCATCGTCGGCGCAACGGGGCAGGTCGGCGTCGCGATGCGCCAGATCCTGCTCGAGCGCGACTTCCCGGCCGACCAGGTCCGCTTCTTCGCCTCCTCCCGGTCGGCCGGAACGGTGCTGCCGTTCGGCGACCGTGAGATCACCGTCGAGGACGCCGAGACCGCCGACCCGGCGGGGCTCGACATCGCGCTGTTCTCCGCCGGCGCGACGACGTCCCGTGCGCTCGTGCCGAAGTTCGTCGAGGCCGGCGTCATCGTCGTCGACAACTCCTCGGCCTTCCGCAAGGACCCGGAGATCCCGCTCGTGGTCTCCGAGGTCAACCCCGACGCGATGGCGGCCGTCATCGAGGCCGGGCGCGGCGTGATCGCCAACCCCAACTGCACGACGATGGCCGCGATGCCGGTCCTCAAGCCGCTGCACGACGAGGCCGGCCTGACCCGCCTCATCGTGTCGTCCTACCAGGCGGTCTCCGGCTCCGGCGTCGCCGGCGTCGACGAGCTGGCCAACGCCGTGGCCGCGGCCGGCGACAAGGCGCGCGAGCTGGCCTACGACGGCTCCGCGATCGCGTTCCCCGAGCCGGTGAAGTACGTCGAGCCGATCGCCTACAACGTCCTGCCGATGGCGGGTTCCGTCGTCGACGACGGCCTCAACGAGACCGACGAGGAGCAGAAGCTCCGCAACGAGTCGCGCAAGATCCTCGGCCTGCCCGACCTGCTGGTCTCCGGCCTCTGCGTCCGGGTGCCGGTCTTCACCGGCCACTCGCTCGCGATCAACGCCGAGTTCGAGCGGGCGATGACCCCCGCCCGGGCCCGCGAGATCCTCGGCTCGGCGCCCGGCGTCGAGCTCGACGAGGTGCCGACCCCGCTCAAGGCGGCCGGCAAGGACCCGTCCTACGTCGGCCGGCTCCGTCAGGACCCGGGCGTCCCGGACGACCGCGGTCTCGCGCTCTTCATCAGCAACGACAACCTGCGCAAGGGTGCCGCCCTCAACACCGTGCAGATCGCGGAGCTCATCGCCGCCGCGCGCTGACCTCAGGAAGAGCCTGACCACCCCGCCCGTCAGCGGACGTCGTACGACGACGAGTGCGCGGAGGTGCCCGCCGCCGGGTCGTCACTGACGGCCGCGGTGACCCACCACGACGCGGCGTGGGAGATCGCCGACGCCACGGGGACGGCCACTAGCGCCCACCCCTCGTCGAGGGAGCCGAGCAGGAACACCAGCACCAGCACCGCCAGGATGCCGACGGCGAGGAGGCTGGTGGAGCCGGCGTGAGGTACGCCGAGCACGCGGAGCAGCAGGCTGCCGGCCCAGGTCAGCACAGCGAGGACGACCAGCAGGATGAGCAGCCCGGGGCCGCCGCCGCACGCCGACGTGCCGCGCACGGCCTCGCAGCCGACCCCGGCCAGCCACGCCAGCAGCACGGCGAGACCGCCGACGGCGACGCCGGTCAGGGATGCCGCGGGCAGGCCGCTGACCTGCACCGACGGGAGCCTCCGGGGGCCGGGTCGGGGCTCCGGCGCCGGAGGGGGCTGGACGACCACAGGGGCCGGAGTCTCGACCTCACGCGGGGGAGTGGACTCGTCGGCGACCTTCCTCCTGCGCCGCAGCGAGAAGGACGGCATCTCGAGCGGGGGACGGTCGTCGGCCATGAGGGGCACAGTGCCACACGACAGGAGCTCCCGGACCCACTCTGGGGTCCGGGAGCTCCGGTGGTCGGGCTGACAGGATTTGAACCTGCGGCCTCCTCGTCCCGAACGAGGCGCGCTACCAAGCTGCGCCACAGCCCGCCGCCCGGACCGAGAATTCCAGTCCGGGCAACGCGGGCGAGCATACCGGAGCGGTCGGGGGCTGCCGAAATCGCCCCGGTCCGGTGGGACCGGCTCAGGGGCTGGCTCAGGGGCCGGCTCAGCGTCGCTTGGTGAAGGTGAGGTGGGTGACCCCGCTGGGCGACGACACCGACTCGATGTCGAAGGTGTCCTCGAGCGCCTCGAGGCCGTCCCACAGCCGGGCACCCCGGCCGAGCACGATCGGCACGACCACGAGGTGGAGGTGGTCGACGAGGCCCGCGGCGAGGAAGTCACGCACCACGGACGCTCCGCCGCCGAGGCGTACGTCGAGGTCGCCGGCCGCCTCGCGCGCGACGGCGAGCGCCTCGGCGGGGGAGGCGTCGAGGAAGTGGAACGTGGTCCCGCCGGCCATCTCGAGCGACGGACGGGGACGGTGGGTGAGGACGTACGTCGGCGTGTGGAAGGGCGGCTCGTCGCCCCACCACCCCTGCCAGTCGGGGTCGTCCTGCCACCCGGGCGGGCCGAACTTGTTGGCGCCCATGATCTCCGCACCGAAGCCCACCTCGTGGCGGGCCGCGAAGACGGCGTCGACGCCGCGCTGGCCGGCCTCGGGATCCCAGAAGGTGGTGGCGAACATCCACTCGTGCAGCCGCTGCCCGGCGTGGCCGAACGGCGACTCCAGCGACTGCGGCTCGCCGGAGCCGAAGCCGTCGAGCGAGATCGAGAAGTTGTGGACCCGGACGAGTGGCACGTGTGGCTCCTTCAGGAGAGGGGCGGGCGGTCGAGCACGGTGGGGACGTAGTCGAGGAGCTGCAGGCGACCGTCGAAGGTACGGCTCTCGACGAGCTCGAGGCGGACGTCGGGATAGCCGTCGAAGACCCGGTCCCGTCCGGTGGCTCCGTTGATCACCGGGAAGACGACCAGCCGGAACCGGTCGACGAGCCCCGCGACGAGCAGCGAGCGGGCCAGCGTGAGGCTGCCGAGGGTGCGCAGCGGCAGTGGACCGGCCTCCTTGAGGACACGGACCGCCTCGACCGGATCGGCGGCCACGAGCCGGGTGTTCTCCCAGTCCAGCGGGTCGCGGAGCGTGGACGAGAAGACGATCTTGTCCATCGTCGCCAGCTGGGCGATGGCCTCGGGCTCCTCCTCCGCCATCCCGGACATCAGCCGGTAGGTGGTCGCGCCCATCAGCGTGGTGTGCTCCTCCTGCTCGCCGAGGAACGCGTAGTAGTCCGGGCCACCCATGCCCCAGAGACCGGGCCAGCCGTCCGCGGCGGCGCAGCCGTCGAGAGACACGATGAGGTCGACCATCAGCTCGGGCACGCCGGCACTCCCTTCTCGCTGGTTCCACACCACCACAACCGGGGGCGGGTGGAAAGGCCGGGCGGCGAGAGCTCAGGAAGCAGGGACGAGGGTCATCAGCGTGGCCTCGGGACGGCACGCGACCCGGAAGCGGACGTACGGGTTGGTGCCGAGCCCGGCCGACACGTGGAGCCAGGCCGAGCCGTCGTCGCCGGGAGCGGAGTCGGCGGGGTGGCGGTGCAGGCCGCGGGCGCGGGCGGGCTCGAGGTCGCAGTTCGTGGTGAGGGCGCGGCCGCCCGGGAGGCACACCTGGCCGCCGTGGGTGTGGCCCGCGATGATCGCGTCGTAGCCGTCGGCGGCGAACTGGTCGAGGACGCGGAGGTACGGCGCGTGGGCCACGGCCAGGCGCACGTCGGCCGTCGCGTCGGCCGGTCCGGCGACGCGCTCCAGGTCGTCGAACGCCAGGTGGGGGTCGTCGACGCCGGCGAAGGCGATGGTGGTGTCGCGCACCGTCAGCGACCCGAAGCCGTTGGTCAGGTCGAGCCACCCGGCCTCGGCGAAGCGTTCCTTGAGGCGGGGCCACGGCAGCTGCGGCGTCGAGGTGTTGCGCTTGCCCGTGTCGGGGAGCAGGTAGAGCAGCGGGTTGCGCATGCCCGGCGCGTAGTAGTCGTTGGACCCGAGGACGTAGACGCCCGGCACGTCGAGCAGTCCGCCGAGGGCGTCGGCGACGACGGGCACGGCACGCATGTGGGCGAGGTTGTCACCGGTGTCGATCACCAGGTCGGGCTCGAGGTCGGCGAGACCGCGCAGCCACTCCTGCTTGGCGCGCTGGTCGGGCGCCATGTGGATGTCACTGAGGTGCAGCACCTTCAGCGGAGCGTGTCCGGCGGGCAGCAGCGGCACGGTCACGCGGCGGAGGGTGTACTGCCGGGCCTCCCATGCGGCGTACGTCGCCAGGCCCACGCCGGCGAGCGTCCCGAGCCCGAGCGTGCGGCGTACGACGGGGAGGAAAGGCATTCGCCAAGGCTGCCACAATGGTGTTCATGAGTGCTCTGAAGGACCGTCTCCGCGCCGACCTGACCACCGCCATCAAGGCGCGTGACGAGCTGCGCTCCTCGACCATCCGGATGGTGCTGACCTCGATCACCAACGCCGAGGTCGCCGGCAAGGAGGCCCGCGAGCTCTCCGACGACGACATCATCGGCGTCCTGTCCACCGAGGCGAAGCGTCGCCGGGAAGCGGCCGTGGCGTTCCAGGAGGCCGGCCGCACGGAGATGGCGGCCAAGGAGGCCGCCGAGGGCGAGGTGATCGCCGACTACCTCCCCGCCCAGCTCGGCGCCGCCGAGATCGCCGACCTGGTGGCCGCCGCGATCGAGCAGACCGGCGCGGCCGGTGAGGGGATGCGCGCGATGGGCAAGGTGATGGGCGTCGTGACGCCCCAGGTCAAGGGTCGTGCCGACGGTGGTGCCGTGGCGGCCGAGGTGCGCGAGCAGCTGGGCTGAGGCCCCTCGGGGAACGCCTCAGCGCCGGCCGCCGCCGCCGCCGTTGCCGTTGCCGCGACCCCGGCCGCCCCCGTTGCCGTTGCCGTTCCCGCTGTTGCCCGCGGAGGGCGGCGGGGGCACGTAGCCGGTCGAGGTGTAGAGCGTCACCGTGTCGCCGCTGCTGAGCTGGCCGCCGCCCTCGGGTGAGGTGTAGGCGACCAGGCCGGCGCCGGTCTCGGAGTTGACCTGGCCCCCGTCGGCGACGGTGAACCCGGCGGCCTGGAGCGCCGCGGTCGCGGCCTCGACGCTCTGGCCGGCCACGTCGGGCACCGTGCTGAGCACGCCGGCGATCTCGTCGCCGGGCGGCGTCTGGAAGTCCTCGTAGGGCAGCTTGGCCGACGCCGCGGCCATCGCCTCGCCCCAGATCGGACCGGCGACGGTCGAGCCGAACGCCTCGTAGATCGTGCTGCCTCCGACGACCTGGCCGTTGAGGGTCATCCACTCGCCGAACTCGTTGGCGCCGGCGACCATGGCTGCCGTGGCGAGCGTCGGGGTGTAGCCGACGAACCACACGGCCATGTTGCTGTTGTTGGTGCCGGTCTTGCCCGCGGAGGGCTTGTCGATGGCGATGTTCTGACCGAACCCGCCGGGCTCCATGACGCCGCGCAGGATGTCGTTGACGGCGTCGGCGGTCGCGCCGGGCATGACCTGCTCGCACTGGCTGGCGAAGTCCTTGAGCGACGTGCCGGACGAGTCGAGCACCTGGGTGACCGGTCGGGGGTCGCAGTGCAGGCCGCGGGCGGCGAAGGTCGCGTAGGCCTGCGCCATCGTCAGCGGGTCGGCGTCGGAGACGCCGAGGATCCACGACGGCACCTGCTGGGCCTGGGGCACCTTGACGCCCATCTGCTTGGCCAGCTCGAGCGGCTCGCACATGCCGGTGCGGGTCTCGAGCTGGGCGAAGAAGGTGTTCACCGAGTGCTGGGTGCCGCTGTAGAGGTCGAACGTGCCGGCGCCGGTGGAGTTCTGCGGGTCCCAGCCCTTCTGATCGCCGGCGTAGGGGCCGTCGCAGGTCTCGAAGTCCCAGTCGTCGAAGTGCATCGTCTGCGGCGAGTTGATGCTCGTGCTCAGCGGGATGCCCTGGTTGATGGCGGCGGCGAGGACGAAGAGCTTGAACGTCGATCCGGCCTGGAAGCCGTTGGCATCGCCGTACTTCTTCGGGACGGTGTAGTTGAGGTAGGTCTCCCCGCCCTTCTTGTCCTTGCCCATCGGGCGGGACTGGGCGAGCGCGCGGACATCACCGCTGCCGGGCTCGATCATCGCCAGGCCGCCGATGGCCTGGTCGGTCTGGTAGACGTGGGAGGCGACCGAGTCGTCGGCAGCCTTCTGCATGTCGAGGTCGATCGTGGTGTTGATCGTCAGGCCGCCGTTGTTCAGCGTGCGGCGACGCTCCTTGGGCGTGTCGCCGAGCACCGGGTCCTTGAGCAGCCAGTTGACGACGTAGTCGCAGAAGAACGGCGCGCGCGACTGCTGGCAGCCGTTGGGCGAGGTCTCGATGTCGAGCGTCTTCGCCAGGGGCCTGCCCTTGAGCCGCTCGGCCTTCTTCTCGGTCAGGATGCCGAGCTGCGCCATCCGGTCGAGGACGACGTTGCGCCGGCCCTCGGCACGCTCGGGGTTGTCGACGGGGTCGTAGCCCACGGGGTTCTTCACGAGGCCGGCCAGCGTCGCCGACTCGAGCAGGTTGAGGTCCTTGGCGTTCTTGGAGAAGAAGTGCCGCGCCGCCGACTGGACGCCGAAGGCACCGTCACCGAAGTACGCGATGTTGAGGTAGCGCTCGAGGATCCAGTCCTTGCTGTGGTTCTTCTCGAAGGCGATCGCGTAGCGGAGCTCGCGGATCTTGCGCGCGTAGGTCTCCTCCGTCGCGGCCTTGCGCTCCTCGTCGGTCTCCGCCTGGTAGAGCAGCGTCTGCTTGACCATCTGCTGCGTGATGGACGAGCCGCCCTGCACCGAGCCGCCGTTGGCCTGGTTGGTGACGAAGGCGCGGACCGTGCCCTTGAGGTCGAGGGCGCCGTGGTCGTAGAAGCGGTAGTCCTCGATCGCGACGATCGCCTTGACCATCGGCCGCGAGATCGAGCCCAGCGGCACATTGATGCGGTTCTGGTCGTAGAGCGAGGCGATCAGGTTGCCGTTGACGTCGTAGATGCGCGTCTTCTGCGACAGGTCCTTCGCCTCGAGCGACTCGGGGAGGTTGACCATGCCCTTGCTGACGTCCTTGGCGGCCACGCCGACCAGGCCCGCGAACGGGATGGCGAGGCAGGCGACGAGGACTCCCATGACGACCGCGACGGCAGCCATGACCGCGAGGTGGGACGCCACGCGACCGGCGGGACGGCCCGGGGGGCGCCCGGAGGGCGAGGACGAGCGTGAGGACATGCGCACCAGAGTACGGGGCGGACGCCTATCACCCGGAATTCCAACGGCGCAGCCAGATAGTCACATTGGACTATACGAATTGAGCCACACGGTCCCTGCCTGGACCGGCGAGATTCGTTTACTTTTCATTCTGAGTCAGGGATGGCCGCTATGGGGGCGGCCGACCGGCTCGACAATCACCGTGGGGTTTGACTTATGTGGGTCGAGGACTGGGCAGCACGCGCCGCATGCAAGGGCGACACGCCGGACGCACTGTTCGTGCGTGGCGCAGAGCAGAACAAGGCCAAGCAGGTCTGTGCGGGATGCCCCGTCCGGACCGAGTGCCTCGCCGAGGCGCTGGACAACCAGATCGAGTGGGGTGTCTGGGGCGGGATGACCGAGCGTGAGCGCCGTGCGCTGCTCCGCCGTCGCCCCGGCTCGTCGTGGCGCACCATCCTCGAGACGGCCCGCACCAAGGTCGAGGCTCCCTCAGTCTCGGTCTGAGACGTGCAGCGGCGAGTGAGGAACGAGTTCGCCGCGTGGGCACGGCCAGATTGAGCAAGGCCCGCGGCTGAGGAACGAAGCCGCGACGGTTGCGTCGAAATCAGCTCTGCCGCGCGAGGCTCTCGCCGATCGCGCGGAGGCCGTCGAGGTCGTGGACGTCGGTCGCCATCGCGGGCACGACCGCGGTCGGCACCTTCGGGTGGGCCGCAGCGAAGCGCTCGCGCAGGTGCTGCTCGCGCTCGATGATGCGGACCCGGTCGGCGTGGAGCCGGAGCAGACCGGCGGTCAGTGACGAGGAGTCGCCCGACTGCAGCCGGTCGGCGGCGGTGATCGCCGCCTCCGCCGACAGCTCGGTGCGTGCCGATGGGCTGGCCCGGTTGACGACCAGGCCCGCCAGTGGCATGTCGTCGTCGGTGAGCCGGTCCACGAAGTACGCCGCCTCGCGCAGCGCGTCCGGCTCCGGTGCCGCGACCACGACGAAGGCCGTGCCGTCGGCCTGGAGCAGGGCGAACGTCTTGTCCGCCCGCTGGCGGAAGCCGCCGAACAGGGTGTCGAAGGCCGCGACGAAGGTCTGCATGTCGCGCAGCACCTGCGCCCCGAGCACCTTGGTCAGCGCGTTGGTCACGACCGAGAAGCCGGCCGTCATCAGCTTGGCCGGACCGCGGGCCGGGGCGAGCAGGAGCCGGATGAAACGGCCGTCGAGGAAGCTGGACAGCCGCTCCGGGGCGTCGAGGAAGTCGAGCGCGGAGCGCGAGGGCGGGGTGTCGACCACGATCAGGTCGTGGCTGCCGTCGGCCAGCGCCTGCCGGTGCAGCTGGCCCAGCTTCTCCATCGCCATGTACTCCTGCGTGCCCGCGAACGAGCTCGACAGCGCGACGTAGAACGGGTTCTCCAGGATCTGCTTGGCCTTCTCCGGACTGGCCTGCGACTCGACCACCTCGTCGAAGGTGCGCTTCATGTCGAGCATCATCGCGTCGAGCGACCCGCCCGCCTCCGCGTCGACGGCCGCGACCGGGCGCGGGGTGTTGTCGAGCTGACCGATCCCCATCGACTGCGCGAGCCGGCGCGCCGGGTCGATGGTCAGCACGACCACCTTGCGCCCCCGCTCGGCGGCGCGCAGCGCGAGCGCGGCGGACGTCGTGGTCTTGCCGACACCGCCGGCACCGCAGCACACGATGATCTGGGTGGTCCGGTCGTCGAGCAGCGCGTCGACGTCGAGCACGGGTGGCGCGTTGTTCATTCGGGGTCCCTGCGGCGTTGTCCGGGGGAGCGGAGCGGGGGAGGAGGACGTCGTGGGGTGGTCTTCATGCCATTCCCTGGTGGCGCAGCAGCTGGGCCAGCTCGACGAGCGCCCCTTGGTCGATCCCGCTCGCGAGGCGCGGCAGCTCGTAGGTGGGCATGCGCTCGGCAGCGACGAGCTCGCGCTGCTCGTCCTCGAGGTGACGTCGTACGGCGTGGTCGCGCGCCTCGGCGACGAGCGACCCCACCAGGCCGGCGTCGACGTCGACCCGGGCGCGGGTCAGCTCGGAGGTCACAGCGGTCGGGTCGACGGTGTCCTCGCGCACCTGCGCCAGCGCGCTCGGGCTGAGGTCCTGCGGTCGCACCAGGTTGACCACGACACCACCGACGGGCAGGCCCGCCGCGCGGAGCTCGCTGATGCCGTCCGAGGTCTCCTGGACGGGCATCTCCTCCAGGATCGTGACGAGGTGCACGGCCGTGCGCGGCGAGCGCAGCAGCTCCATCACCTTGTCGGCCTGGGTCTTGATCGGTCCCACCTTCGCCAGGCCGGCCAGCTCGGAGTTGACGCCGAGGAACTGGCAGATGCGGCCGGTGGGCGGCGCGTCGAGCACCACGGCGTCGTACGTGATCTGGTCCTTGTGCCGACCGCCGCGGGGCCGCTGCACCGCCTCGTAGACCTTGCCGGTGAGGAGCACGTCGCGCACGCCGGGCGCGATGGTGGTGGCGAAGTCGATGACGCCGAAGCGGTCGAGCGCCTTCCCGGCCCGCCCGAGCTTGTAGTACATCGAGAGGTACTCCAACAGCGCCGACTCGGGGTCGATGTGGAGCGCGTGGACCTGGCCGGCGCGTCCGTCCCGGTCGGGCGCGCCCTTGGCGATGCGGCGTTCCTCGTAGGGCAGCGGGTCGACGTCGAACATCCGGGCGATGCCCTGGCGGCCCTCGACCTCGCAGAGGAGCACGTTGCGACCGGACGTGGCCAGCGCGAGGGCCAACGCCGCCGCGACCGTCGACTTCCCGGTGCCGCCCTTGCCGGTGACGACGTGCAGGCGCACCTTCGGCCAGTCGTCGAGGCGTTCGGCGCTCGCAGTCACGAGCCGAGGATAGCGATCCGGCGTCGGTCCGTTCCTGTCGCTTCTAAGCGTGAACGCGCGTCTTTGTGTCCATGGCGACCGGCTTTTGCTTGACCGGCAAACAAAAGTCTGCGAACGTCCGCACAGGACCCCTCGTGACCCACGTCACAAGCGCGTCCGCTCCTCTTTGCTCGCGCACGCCTGCACCGCCGTACTCACCCGCCGTACTCACCAGCCCCTGGAGGCCTTGGGATGTCACCCACCACCCCGCGACGACGGATCGCCCGGCGATCCACCGTCGGCACCGCGCTGACTGCCGTGGTCGCGCTCGTCGGCAGCGTCCTTCTCGGCGTCGCCACCGCCCTGCCCGCTCAGGCCCACGAGGGGCACGGTCACGTGCTGATCTTCACCGAGGACGCCGCGGGCGACTGGCACGACGCGGCCATCGCCCAGGCGACGCCGAAGGTGAAGACGGCGCTGGAGGCGGCGGGCATGACGGTGTCGGTCGTCCACAAGGAGACGGCCGGTGGTTCGGAGGCCGTGTTCACCGACGAGGGCCTCGCGCCGTTCGACGCGATCCTCGTCTTCCAGGCCAACGGCGACCCATGGAACGCCTCGGAGAAGGCGGCGCTGGAGCGCTGGCAGGCGGCAGGCAACGGCATCGCAGCGGTGCACAACGCGCTCGACATGCGCGGCAACTACCCCTGGTGGGACAACATGGTCGGCTCGCTGATGCCCGGCCACGCGCCCACCGGCACCGACCCCGGCCCGTCCGGCGTCGTGCGCAACGAGGACACCACCCACCCGTCCACCAAGCACTTCACGGGCACCGAGGACGTGACCCGCTGGACCCGCAACGACGAGTGGTACAACTTCAGCAACAACGTGCGCGGCACCGCCCACGTGCTCCAGTCCATGGACGAGTCGACCTACTCGGGCGGCAACATGGGCTACGACCACCCGATCACCTGGTGCAAGCCCTACGAGGGTGGCCGCTTCTGGGGCACCGCGCTCGGCCACTTCCCCTCGCATTACGACGAGCCCGACTTCATGGCCGAGCTCGTGGGCGGCGTGAAGTACGTCGCCGGCCTCGAGGAGGGCGACTGCGGCGGCACCGTGTGGAGCAACTTCGAGCGCATCCCGCTCGACCAGAACACCTCCGCCCCCTTCGCGATCGACGTCGCCGACGACGGCAAGGTCTTCTACACCGAGCTCGTCCGCGGCCAGCTGCGGATGTACGACCCGGAGTCCCAGGCCGTGACCACGGTGCTGTCGCTCCCCGTCTACTCCGGTGGTGAGGACGGCCTGCTCGGCGTCGCCCTCGACCCCGACTTCACGACCAACGGGCACGTCTTCCTCTACCGCTCGGCGGAGTCCCCGGACAACGCGAACCCCGACAACTTCTGGTCCATCGTCTCCCGCTTCACGTTCGAGAACGGGTCGGTCGACCCCGCGTCGGAGAAGGTGATCATCAAGATCCCCGCCCGCCGCCTGCCTGACGAGCCCGGCCACACCGGTGGCGGCCTCGACATCGACGACAAGGGCAACCTGTTCATCGGTGTCGGCGACGACGTCAACCCCCACTCCGAGCCGTCGGGCGGCTACGCCCCGCTCTCCGAACGCGCCGGAACCTTCCACGACGCCCGCGAGACCTCGGCCAACACCAACGACCTGCGCGGCAAGATCCTGCGGATCACGCCGGTCGACGAGCCGGGTCAGCCCGGCATCGGGTCCAGCTACACCGTCCCGGACGGCAACCTGTTCCCCGAGGCCGAGGACGCGGGGCGCGACAAGACCCTGCCCGAGATCTACGCGATGGGCTTCCGCAACCCGTTCCGGTTCTCCATCGACAACGAGACCGGCTGGCTGAGCATGGCCGACTACTCGCCCGACAACGGCACCGACGCCCCCGCCACGCGCGGTCCCGCCGGCATCGCCGAGTGGAACCTCATCAAGAGCGCTGGCAACTACGGCTGGCCGATGTGCATGGGCGGCAACCACCAGGGCCAGAACCCCAACGGTGAGCCCTTCCGCGACGTCGACTACGGCAGCACCACGCCGCTGAACCCGCCGGTCGTCGGTGACTACTTCGACTGCGCCAACCCCGTCAACGACTCGGTGCGCAACACCGGTCTCACCGACCTGCCGCCGGCCCGCGCCGCCGACATGTACTACGGCTACCGCCGCTCGTCGGTCGGTGCCATCCCGCAGGGTGGCGGCCTGGCCCCCATGGGCGGTCCCGTCTACCGCTTCGACGAGGAGCTGGAGTCGGACACGAAGTTCCCGAAGTCGTACGACGGCAAGCCGTTCTTCTACGACTGGGCGCGCAACAAGATGTTCAACATCCAGCTCAAGGACCCGGCCGCGGCTGCGGGCGCGTCGCAGGTGGAGAAGGTCAACCCGTTCCTCCCCGACGTGCCGTTCCTGGCCCCGATCGACTCGAAGTTCGGTCCCGACGGATCGATGTACGTCCTCGACTGGGGCGGCGGCTACGGCCGTGACAACCCGACCTCGGGCCTCTACCGCATCGACTACATCAGCGGCTCCCGCTCGCCGATCGCCCGCATCAGCGCCGAGCCCGACTCGGGCCAGGCGCCCCTCAAGGTGTCCTTCGACGCCAGCGCGTCGACCGACCCCGAGGAGGAGGACCTCACCTACGCGTGGGACTTCGACGGCGACGGCACCACCGACGCCACCGGCGTGACCGCCACCCACACCTACACCGAGAACGGCGTCTTCAACGCCCGCCTGACCGTCACCGACCCGGCCGACAAGTCCGGTACGACGACGGTCCCGATCACGGTCGGCAACACGCGACCGGTGGTCGAGCTCGAGACCCCGCCCAACGGCGCGTTCTTCGACTTCGGTGACGAGGTCAGCTGGGACGTGAAGGTCACCGACCCCGAGGAGGAGACGGTCGACCCGCAGGCCGTCGAGGTGCAGCCGGCGCTGGGCCACGACGACCACGCCCACCCGCTGGTCGCCTCGCGCGGCTTCACGGGCAGCACGGTCACGAGCGTCGGCGGCCACGCGGCCGACGAGAACATCTTCTACGCCATCGACGCGCGCTACAGCGACACCGGTGGCGCCGACGGCGAGAACCCGCTCCTGGGCTCCGACACCGCGGTGATCTTCCCGAAGCTGCGCCAGGCCGAGTGGTTCGACGCCAAGTCGGGCACCGCCACCCTGGCGCCGGGCCGTGACGCGGCCGGCGGCGGTCAGGTCGTAGTCGGCAAGGACGGCGCCTGGCTGCAGTTCGAGCCGGTCAGCTTCCACCAGATCGAGACCTACAACCTGCGGGTCCAGGCCAACGCCGCGGGCGGCACCATCGAGCTGCGCAAGGGCAGCCCGACCGGTGACGTCGTCGGCACGGCCGAGGTCCCCGCGACCGGCCTGCAGTACCGCGACATCGCGGTCGACGTCAGCGAGGTCGGCAGCGAGACGATGGACCTCTTCCTGGTCTTCACCGGGTCGAACGACATCAAGCTCAACTTCATGGAGGCCATGGGCCAGGGCATCTCGCCCACCGCGTCCCCGCTGGTCGCCATCACCGCCCCGGCCGACGGCGACAAGCTCGACCCCGGCGCGCAGGTGACGGTCGCGGCCGACGCCTCCGACGCCGACGGCTCGATCGCCAAGGTCGAGTTCTTCGCGGGCGACACCAAGATCGGTGAGGACGCCACCGCGCCCTACACCGCCGACTGGACGACGCCGGACGACGAGGGCCTCTACGAGATCACCGCCAAGGCGACCGACGACGAGGGCAACACCACGACCTCGCGGCTCGTGCAGGTGCAGGTGGGCGAGCTCTTCGGCGACCTGGTCCCGTTCAGCAACGTCAACGGTGAGTTCGAGCGGCTCGGCGCCGGGCAGTTCCGCATCTCCGGTGCGGGCGCCAACGCCTGGCAGGGCACCGACCAGTACTCGACTCTCTACCAGCCGGGCGCCGGTGACGACGAGTACGACGCCGTCGTACGCGTCGACGCCAGCACCCTCGCCAACAACTCGGGCAAGGCGGGCCTCATCATCCGCAACGACATGACGCAGCCCGGCACCTCGCCCGGTTACGCCATGCTCGCGTGGCGTCGTGCCAGCGGGATGGAGTTCCTCACCGACCCCGATGGCAACGGCCAGCTCAACGCCTCCGTCGCCGGAGGCACCAGCACGGTCCCGAAGTGGCTGAAGCTCAGCCGCCGCGGCGACCAGGTGTCGGCGTACTGGTCCAACAACGGCACCACGTGGACGCAGATCGGGACGGCCGCGACCCTGGCCAACATCGGCGACACGCAGGACGTCGGCTTCTTCATCATGGCCCACGAGTCCGCGGTCCGGACCGCCGACTTCTCGCAGTTCGCTGTCGACAGCGACCCGCAGGAGCCGGAGCCGGAGCCGGAGACCCCGGGCCAGCCGCTGACCTGTGCCACCGGCCCGGTCTCGGACGAGTTCGACTCGCCGGCGATGCTCCCCAAGTGGGCGATGCGCAACGCTCCGGGTGCCCCCATCACCCAGGCCGGTGGCTCGCTCCGCCTGCCCGTCACGAACGGTGACATCAACGAGGCGAGCGAGGGTCCGGTCAGCTTCGCCGGCCAGCCCGTGCCCGCCGGCGACTGGACCGCCACCACCAAGCTCACCCTCGAGCACAGCTCGCACTGGCAGTGGGCGGGCCTGGTCGTGCACCAGTCGGACAACGAGTACAACAAGATCGCGTTCGTCCGGCACCAGAACGGCACGCGCCTCGTGGAGTTCCAGTCCGAGACCAACGGCACGCGCACCACGCCTGCCGCCCCGGTCGTGGCTTCGAACTTCCCGAGCACCATCCAGCTCCGGCTCACCAACGTCGGCGGCAAGCTGACCGGTGCCTACTCGGCCGACGGGTCCACCTGGACCCCGCTGGCCGGCACGCTCGACCTCAAGACCGGGTCGGCTGCCCGCATCGGTCTGATGGCGGCCGGCGACCTCGGCACCACGCCTCGGGTGGCGGAGGTCGACTGGTTCCGCGTGACGCCGGACCGCACGGCGCCGGCCTTCGAGGCCGACGACGAGTTCGACGGCACCGCGCTGGACGGCTGCCGCTGGGCGGAGTCGGTGCGCTACAGCTCCACCACGGCGTCGGTGGCCGACGGCCACCTCAAGATCGGGACGGAGCCGGGCGACATCAACGGCAACAACCCGGTCCAGCCGCGCAACTTCATCCTGCAGGACGCGCCCGAGGGTGACTGGGTGGCCGAGACGAAGCTCAAGGCCCCGCTCAAGCACCGCTACCAGCTGGCCGGCCTGCTGATGTACGGCAACGACGACAACTACGCCAAGGCCGACATCGTGGCCTACAACGCACCCGGCAGCGCGCTCGACCTCAGGGCCGAGCTCGCCGCGGAGAAGGGCGGCAACGGCGTCGCGGGTGGTGACGCGATCAACATCCCCGACACCACCGAGAGCGGCTACTGGTGGGTGCAGGTGACCAAGGTCGGCACGACCTACACCGCCGCGGTGAAGTCGACCGCGGGTGCCTCGTGGACGCCCATCGGCGACGGCATCACCTACGACGGGCCGCTCAACTCCCTCGGAGTGATGGCGATCGGTCCCGAGCAGGAGGAGCCGGTCACGGTCGAGTTCGACTACTTCCACCTCGACACCGAGGAGGAGCCGCCGGCCGACACGACCGCCCCGGTCACCACCGCCACCCAGGCCGTGGTCGAGGACGGCGTGCAGGTCACCCTCACGGCGACCGACGAGACCGGCGGCTCGGGCGTCGCGTCGACCGAGTACCGGATCGACGAGGGCGAGTGGACCGACTACACGGCTCCGTTCGTGATCAGCGAGCCCGGCACCCACACGGTCGAGTTCCGCTCGACCGACGTCGCCGGCAACGAGGAGGCAGTCAAGAGCCTCGAGGTGGTCGTCGAGGCCGCCGACGAGGACGCGCCGAGCACCACCCTCACCTGGCAGCCCGCCACGGCTGACGGTGAGCAGGGCTGGTACGTCACCGCTCCGAGCTTCGCGCTCGCCGCGGAGGACGACGGCTCGGGTGTCGCGTCGACGGAGTACCGCATCAACGGCGGTGCCTGGACGACGTACGACGGCGCGGTGGAGGTGCCCGACGGTGAGCACACCATCGAGTACCGCTCGACCGACGAGGCCGGCAACGTCGAGGACGTCCAGTCCTCGCAGGTGAAGGCCGACACGGTGACCCCGGCGACCGGGGCCACGCAGGAGAAGGCGCCGAACGGGGTGCGGGTGGTGCTCGACGCCACCGACGCCACCTCGGGTGTCGCGGGGTCCGAGATCAAGGTCGACCAGGGTGCCTGGAAGGCCTACACCGCACCGGTCGTGGTGACCGGCGCCGGTGACCACACGGTCCGCTTCCGCTCCACCGACGTCGCCGGCAACGTGGAGGAGGAGCAGTCCCTCACGTTCACCGTCGACGCCGACGGACCGCCCGCCGACACGACCGCTCCGGTGACCACCGTGCGGACCGACCCGGGCTCGCCCGACGGCGGCGCCGGCTGGTTCACCACGGCTCCGAAGGTCACGCTCGCCGCGACCGACGCGGGCTCCGGCGTGGCACGCACCGAGTACCGCATCGGCAACGGCGCGTGGACGGCGTACACCGCTCCGTTCACGGTCACCGCGCAGGGCCGCCAGGTCCTCGAGGTGCGGTCGGTCGACCGGGCCGGCAACGTCGAGACGGCGCAGTCGAAGGACATCGCGGTCGACACCGGCGAGCCGGAGGTCGCCATCTCCGGGATCCGGGCACGCACCTACCCGAGCCACAAGGCGACGGACGTGGCGTGGACGGCGACGGACGCGACGTCCGGGGTCCGGAGCGTGCGGGCGGTGCTCGACGGTGAGACCGTCGAGGCCGGCGCGTGGCAGATGTGGACGCTGCCCACGGGCCGCCACGTCCTCACGGTCACGGCCACGGACGGTGCCGGCAACACCAGCTCGCGCACGGTGGTCTTCACCGTCCGGGCGACCGGAAAGTCGCTGAAGAAGGTCGTGAAGACCGTGGCGTCCGACGGCGAGATCGGTCCCAAGCTCGCCAACAAGCTGCTGCAGGCCGACAAGGACGCCCGCAAGGCCGAGAGGTCGGGCAACCGGAAGGCAGCGAAGAAGGAGCTGAAGGCGCTGCGCAAGCTGGTCCGCACCAAGGTCGACGGGGAGCTCCGCGCGGCCCTGCTCGCCCAGGTGAAGGAGCGCCTGGCCAAGCGATGACGTCGCAGGTCCGGCACTGAGACTGGCCGGGCCCGGGGAGGGTGCCTCTTCCCCGGGCCCGGCTCTTCCATTTCCGTCGATGCCTGTGTCGACACCCGCTCTGCGACACACCCGCCGAGCTGCACTGTGGTGCCCGCCCACACGGTGGCGGCGGTCACACCCCCGCTAGGGTCTCGGGCATGGACAAAGTGGTCTCTTCCGCGGCCGAGGCGGTCGCCGACATCCCGGACGGCGCGACCCTCGCGGTCGGCGGGTTCGGCCTCTCCGGCATCCCCTCGGTGCTCATCGACGCGATCCTCGAGGCAGGCACGGCCGACCTCGAGGCGGTCTCCAACAACTGCGGCGTGGACGAGTGGGGCCTGGGCCGGCTGCTCTTCGCCAAGCGGATCCGGCGGATGATCTCCTCCTACGTCGGCGAGAACAAGGAGTTCGCCCGCCAGTACCTCTCCGGCGAGCTCGAGGTCGAGCTGACCCCGCAGGGCACGCTCGCCGAGCGGATGCGCGCCGGCGGCTCGGGCATCCCGGGCTTCTTCACCGCGACCGGTGTCGGCACGCAGGTGGCCGAGGGCGGGCTGCCGTGGAAGTACGACGACGCGGGCAACGTCATCGTCTCGTCGCCGCCGAAGGAGACCAAGGTGTTCTCCACCGCGGAAGGTGACAGGGAGTACGTCCTGGAGGAGGCGATCGTCGCCGACTTCGGCCTGGTGCGGGCCTGGAAGGGCGACCGTCACGGCAACCTGATCTACCGACAGTCAGCGCGCAACTTCAACCCGCTCGCCGCGATGTGCGGCCGGGTGACGATCGCGGAGGTCGAGGAGCTCGTCGAGCCCGGCGAGCTCGACCCGAACGACATCCACACCCCCGGTGTCTACGTGCAGCGGGTCGTGCAGCTGACGCCGGACCAGGCGGCGGACAAGAAGATCGAGAGGGTCACCACCCGACCGCGGCCCGACGCGTCCGCTGATGCATCGGGGGACGCGCTGGTGGACGACGCGGCGACGCACGGACTGGGAGGCTGACATGAGCTGGACGCGTGAGGAGATGGCGGCCCGGGCCGCCTCGGAGCTGCAGGACGGGTCCTACGTGAACCTCGGGATCGGGCTGCCGACGCTGGTGCCCAACTACGTCGGCGACGACGTCGAGCTGGTGCTGCAGAGCGAGAACGGCATCCTCGGCGTGGGGGCGTACCCCTTCGAGGGCGACGAGGACCCCGACCTGATCAACGCGGGCAAGGAGACGGTGACGCTGCGCAAGGGGGCGTCGTTCTTCGACTCCGCGCAGTCGTTCGGGATGATCCGCGGCGGCAAGATCGACGCCGCGATCCTCGGCGCCATGCAGGTGTCCGCGGTCGGTGACATCGCCAACTGGATGATCCCCGGCAAGATGGTCAAGGGCATGGGTGGCGCGATGGACCTGGTCCACGGCGCCAAGCGGGTGATCGTGCTGATGGAGCACACGGCCAAGGACGGGTCGCTGAAGATCCTCGACGAGTGCGACCTGCCCTACACCGGCAAGCGCGTCGTGCAGCGGATCATCACCGACCTCGCGGTCATCGACGTGATCGACCCGACGACCGGTGAGGTCGCCCCCTCGGGCACCCTCGGCGACCGGGCGCTCAAGCTCGTCGAGCTCGCCCCGGGTGTCACCGAGGACGAGGTGCGGGAGAAGACCCAGCCGCCGCTGGTCTGAGCCCGCCGGGTCACAGTTCCGCAACGACCGGACTTCTCAGGCTGCGCGGGGCGAATTCTTCAAGGGTCCTTCAGGGGCGCTTGGTTGAGTCCTCCTCGGCGGTGGCCCGGCGGAAAACCCCCGTAGGACGCTGGGTCACCGTCCCGTCAACCCGGCTACCCGGAGCACGCCCCGGTCCCCCCGGGGGCGCATCGACGCCTCGACCTCGTACGCTGCCGGAGACACCGGCCGCGGGGGGATGGAGGGAGAACGCACGTGCTGAGCCAGGAAGACACCGCAGGCGCCCGCAGAGCAGCGGACGATCATCGAGACGACTCCTCAGGGCAGGTCGTGGTGCCGGGGCAGCGTTCGCCCTCGGCCGCACGACTGCTGGAGATGACTGCCCGCGACACCGATCAGTGGCGCTCCGACGCCCGGGCCGAGGCGGCGGGGCTCGTCGCCGCAGCCCAGGACGAGGCGGATGCGCTGGTGCGTTCGGCGCAGGGCGAGGCCACGAGCCTGGTCGAGGCCGCGCGACGCGAGGCCGCGCGGATGGTGGACGAGGCGCGAGCGACTGCCGACGGAGTGCAGGCGGAGTCGGAGAAGCAGCGCACGCGCGGGGAGAGAGAGGTCGCTCGTCTCCAGCAGGTGGCGGCAGACCACACGCAGCACCTCCGTCGACACCTGAACGACATGCTGGACCGACTCGACTCCGCTCCCGCTCAGGCGCAGCCCGACAGGAGCGACGGCTCCCAGCCCGGGTAGGTATCTGGGCCGAGCGGGGACTGCCGCTCGAGCAGGAGCCCAGCAGGTGCTTGGGGAACGACCTGCAGGCTCATCGGGTCGATCGACCTGCGTCTCGTTCCCCAGCTGCTCGACCGGAGTGGCCAGCAGCGACGCCCCGGGGCTCCCGGCTGCGGGGCTCAGTCCTCGCCGTCGGCGCCCTTCGACCAGTCGGGGAGCTCCTGGAGCGCCCAGCCGTTGCCGTCGGGGTCGGCGAAGAAGACGAAGCGACCCCAGGCCAGCTCGTCGACCTCGCTGACCTCGACGCCGCGCGCGACGAGGTCGGCGTGGGTCGCGTCGGCGTCGGCGATCACGATCTGCATGTTGTCCAGCGACCCGGGCTCCATCTGCGTCAGCCCCTTTCCGATCGCGATCGAGCACGCCGACCCGGGCGGCGTCAGCTGGACGAACCGCACGTCGTCGCTCACCACCTGGTCGTGGTCGACGACGAAGCCGACCTTCTCGTAGAACTCCTTGGCCCGGTCGACGTCGGTCACGGGCACCATCACCAGCTCCAGCTTCATGTCCATGACCCGAGGCTAGGACTCCTTCAGGCCAGCCGCTGACCGCTTTTCGCGCGGACACCTGAGGACGCCGCGGCTGTGAGCGGCCCCCTCCGTCCACCATCTCCTCAGGTATCGCCATGTGGGCGTGGGAGGGCCGGGCGCACCGCCGGGTGTGCTATCTCTAGTAACCCAGTAGAGATTGCGTAGAAAGGCGGACGATGGAGTTCCTCTGGTACATCCCCAACCAGGTGACGGCGGGGCACCGGCTCGACGACACGGTCGCGGGGCACAACAGCCTGCCGCGCCTGACCGCGCTCGCTCGCCTGACCGAGGAGCACGGGTGGGGAGGGGCGCTGATCGGCACCGGCTGGAAGCGGCCGGACACCTTCACGGTCGCCACCGCCCTCGCGGCCGCCACGACGACGTTCAACCCGCTGATCGCGATCCGACCGGGCTACTGGACGCCGGCGCACTTCGCCTCGTCCGCCGCCACGCTCGACCAGCTGAGCGGCGGGCGGGTCAAGGTCAACGTCGTGAGCGGCCCCGACCACCAGCCGCAGTACGGCGACGACGAGGGCGACCAGGCGCAGCGCTATGCCCGGACACGCGAGTTCATGCGGCTCGTGCGGCGCTACTGGACCGAGGACGACATCACCTTCGAGGGCGAGCACTACCGGGCCGAGGGTGCGACCCTCGAGCACAAGCCGGTGGCGCGCGAGGGGCGGCCACACCCGCAGCTCTACTTCGGCGGAGCCTCCGAGGCGGCCCAGCGCACCGCGGCCGCCGAGGCGGACGTGCAGCTCTTCTGGGGCGAGCCGCTCGACGGCGTGGCGGCGCGCATCGACCACCTCCGGACGCTGAGCGCCGAGCTCGACCGCGACCTGCCGCCGCTCGAGTTCGGCCTCCGGATCACGACCCTCGTCCGCGAGACGACCGAGGAGGCCTGGGCCGACGCCGAGGCGAAGGTCGCCGCGATGGCCGAGGGCCAGCACGAGTGGGCCGTCGACCCCGGCCGCCGGGTGGCCGTCGGGCAGCGGCGGCTGCTCGACCTCGCCGAGAAGGGCGACGTGCTCGACGACTGCCTCTACACGGCCCCCGGCCGCGTGGGTGGCGGCGGCGCCGGCACGACCTGGCTGGTCGGCTCGCCGGACGACGTGGCCAAGGCCCTGCGCCGCTACGCCGACCTCGGCGTCAGCCACTTCGTGCTTAGCGACACGCCGTACGAGCAGGAGATCGTGCGCGTCGGAGACTCGCTCCTGCCGCTCCTGCGCTGACCCCGCGCACGCGCCGACACCCGTCGGCGCGGGTGAACGGGAACTCCTGTCACCACAAAGTCGGCAAAGTCTATTCAGTTACATTACTTTTGAAGTCCGCTGTTCCGAGAAGGAGTACCACTGATGCCACGACGAGGGCGCACCCGCACCCTGACCCGAGCGGCCCTGCTGGCCACCGCCGGCCTCCTGGCCCTGTCCGCCTGCGGCGGTGAGCAGGCCGGCCCCAAGCTGGAGCTCTCGGCCGCCCTGCCCGACTCGCCGTCCGACGGCACCACGCTCCGCGTGGGCGACCCGGCCACACAGGTGGCCCTCGAGACGTCCGGGCTGATCGACGACCTGGACATCGACGTCGAGTGGGCCAACATCACCGGCGGCCCCAAGACGCTGGAGGCCTTCCGCGCCGACGCGATCGACATCGGGTCGGTCGCCGACATCCCGCCGCTCTTCGCGCACTGGACCGGCACCGACGTCCGCATCGTCGCCGCCCGCGAGACGGTCGACCCGATGGAGCACCCGACCTACGAGCTCGGCGTCGCGCCCGGCGTCGACGTGAAGAGCATCGAGGACCTCAAGGGCAAGAAGATCGCCTACAGCCCCGGCCAGGCGCAGGGCGCCCTGGTGCTCAACGTGCTCCGCGAGGCGGGCCTGACCCAGGACGACGTCGAGTTCGTCGAGATGCAGAGCGTCGACGACGCCTTCTCCGTGGCCCTCGCCAGCAAGCAGGTCGACGTCGCGCCGCTCGGCCAGACCCTGGTCAAGACCTACCTCGCCAAGTACGAGCAGGACGGGGCCACGACCATCGCCCCCGGAGTGCGCGACGACGCGTGGACCCTCTACACGCCGACCACCGTGCTCGAGGACGCCGACAAGGCGGCCGCGATCAAGGAGTACGTCGCCGCGTGGGCCAAGGCCCAGCAGTGGATCTCCGACAACCCGGACGAGTTCGCCGAGGCCTACTACGTCGATCACGAGGGCCTCTCGCCCGAGGACGCGCAGTACGTCGTCGACGCGCTGGGCCAGTTCACCGTGCCGACCGACTGGGACGAGTTCATCGCCCGCCACCAGCAGACCGTGGACACGCTGGTCGAGGCCCAGGACCAGGAGCCGCTGGACGTGGAGACCCTCTACGACCGCCGCTACGAGAAGGCGATCGCGGCGGCGGTGGACGGGTCATGACGACCCTCACCGGCAGCCCGTCCACGCCCACCCGGGCGCTGGCGGAGGCGGAGGACGTACGCCCCACCCGGCGTCGGCTCGGCCCCGGGGAGCCGATCCGCTTCGGCGGCCTCATCGGGATCGGCGTGCTGCTCGCCGCCTGGGTGGTGGGCTCCGCCACAGGGGTGCTCGACCCGCGCACGCTCACCGAGCCGTGGACGGTGCTCCAGACCGCGGGCATGCTGATCGAGACCGGCCGCCTCCAGGAGAGCCTGGTGACGTCGGGCATCCGCGCGGCCCTGGGCCTGGGCCTCGGCGTCGTCGCCGGCACGATCCTCGCGCTGATCTCCGGCCTGTCCCGCGTCGGTGAGTCCCTCATCGACGGGCCCATCCAGGTGAAGCGCTCCATCCCGACGCTCGCGCTCATCCCGCTGCTGATCCTGTGGCTCGGCATCGGCGAGCCGATGAAGGTGATCACCATCGCGCTGGCCGTCTTCGTGCCGATCTACATCCACACCCACAACGGCCTGCGCACCATCGAGGGCAGGTACGCCGAGCTCGCCGAGACGCTCGGCGTGTCCCGCAGCGAGTTCGTGCGCCACGTCGTCCTCCCCGGTGCGATGCCCGGCTTCCTGCTGGGCCTCCGCTTCGCGGTGACCTCGTCGTTGCTCGCGCTGGTCGTGGTCGAGGTCATCAACGCCACGAGCGGGATCGGCCACATGATCACGCTGGCGTCCAACTACGGGCAGACCGACATCATCGTCGTCGGCCTGGTCGTCTACGCGCTGCTCGGCGTCACCGCCGACGCGGTCGTCCGACTGATCGAGAGGAAGGCACTGTCATGGCGTCGTACGCTGGCGAGCTGAGCACCCAGGTAGCACCCGCGGTGCGGGTGAAGTCCCTCCACCGCAGCTTCAACGAGGCAGGTGGCGTGCTCAACGGCCTCGACCTCGACATCGCGCCCGGTGAGTTCGTGGCCCTGCTCGGGCGCAGCGGCTCGGGCAAGAGCACCCTGCTCCGGTCCCTCGCGGGCCTGGACCGCGGCGTCGCCGGCACCGGTGTCATCGAGGTCCCCGAGAAGGTGTCGGTCGTCTTCCAGGACTCCCGGCTGCTGCCGTGGAAGCGCGTCCTCGACAACGTGACGCTCGGCCTGCGCGCCGGCGACGCGTCGGACCGCGGTCGCCAGGCGCTCGCCGAGGTCGGCCTCGCCGGCCGCGAGAAGGCCTGGCCCCACGAGCTCTCGGGTGGTGAGCAGCAGCGCGCGTCGCTGGCCCGCTCGCTGGTCCGCGACCCGCAGCTGCTGCTGGCCGACGAGCCGTTCGGCGCCCTCGATGCGCTCACCCGGATCCGCATGCACACGCTGCTGCGCAAGCTGTGCGAGGTGCACCAGCCGGCCGTGCTGCTGGTCACCCACGACGTCGACGAGGCGATCGTGCTGGCCGACCGCGTCATCGTGCTCGACGGAGGCGTCGTACGCCACGACGCGCGCGTCGAGCTCGACGGCCGGCGCTCGCAGGCCGACCCGGCGTTCGCCCGGCTGCGGGCGCGGCTGCTCACGGAGCTCGGCGTCGAGGACGACCACGACGCCGCTCCGGCACGCCACCTCGACCGCCACCGCGACCCGGCGTCGGAGAGGGCGGCCTCGTGACCTCGGACAGGCAGCTGCACCTCAACCTGTTCATCTACCCCGACGGCCACCACGAGGCGGCCTGGCGGCACCCGGACAGCGAGACCGACCGGATCCTCGACATCTCCTACTACCAGGAGCTGGCCCAGCGGGCCGAGGCCGCGAAGTTCGACGCCGTCTTCTTCGCCGACGGTCCGTCGCTGGCCGAGAACATCCAGTACGCCGCCCGCTTCCGCCTCGAGCCGATCACCGTGATGACGGCGATCGTCGCGGCGACCGAGCGGATCGGCGTCATCGGCACGGCGTCCACGACCTACACCGAGCCGTACAACCTCGCCCGGCAGTTCGCGGCGCTCGACCACCTCAGCAAGGGCCGGGCCGGCTGGAACATCGTCACCACCGGCGCAGCCGACGCGGCGCTCAACTTCGGTCTCGACGCGCACCCGCTGCACCGCGACCGCTACGAGCGGGCCGAGGAGTACGTCGACGTCATCACGAAGCTGTGGGACAGCTGGGAGGACGACGCGGTCGTCGCCGACCGGGAGAGCGGGATCTTCGCCGACCCCGACAAGATCCACCGCGTCGAGCACGTCGGCAAGTACTTCCGGGTGGCCGGCCCGCTCAACGCGCCGCGGTCCCCGCAGGGCCGGCCGGTCTACGTGCAGGCCGGGTCGTCGGAGGACGGGCGTGCCTTCGCCGCCCGCTGGGCCGAGGCGATCTTCACCGCGCACCAGACGCTCGGGTCGGCGCAGGAGTTCTACGCCGACATCAAGCGCCGCGCGCAGGCGCAGGGCCGCGACCCGCGGGGCCTCAAGGTGCTCCCGGGCATCAGCCCGTTCATCGGGGCCACGGCGAAGGAGGCCGAGGACCTGCACCAGGAGTTCAACGACCTGACCCAGCCGGGGTACTCGCTCGCCCAGCTCAACCGGCTGACCGGCGTCGACCTGTCGGCGTACGACCTCGACGAGCCGTTCCCGCGCGAGGTGATCGACACCGACGAGGAGCGCAGCGAGGGCAGCCGCTTCCAGCTCGTGCTCGACATCGTCGAGCGCGAGAACCCCACGCTCCGCCAGCTGTGCCACCGGCTCGCCGGTGCGCGCGGCCACCGGGTCGTCACCGGCACGCCCGACCAGGTCGCCGACACGATCCAGGAGTGGGCCGAGTCCGGCGCCGCCGACGGCTTCAACGTGATGCCGCCATGGCTGCCCGGAGGGATCGAGGTGTTCATCGAGGAGGTCGTGCCGATCCTGCGCCGACGCGGGTTGTTCCGCACGGAGTACACAGGAACCACGCTGCGCGACCACCTCGGCCTCGAGCGCCCCGCCAGCCAGTACGCACCCCATCACCAGGAGAAGACCGCATGAGCTTCGAGCACTACCGACCCCTGGGCCGCACCGGCGTCCAGGTCAGCCCGCTGACCCTCGGCGCGATGATGTTCGGCGCGTGGGGCAACCCCGACCACGACGAGTCGATCGCGATCATCCACCGCGCCCTCGACGCCGGCATCAACGTCATCGACACCGCCGACGTCTACGCCCGCGGCGAGTCCGAGGAGATCGTCGGCAAGGCGCTGCAGGCCCGCAAGGGCAGCCGCGACGACGTCTTCCTGGCCACCAAGTTCCACGGCAACATGCACGACGAGGACCCCAACCAGGCGGGCAACTCGCGCCGCTGGATCGTCCGCGAGGTCGAGCACTCGCTGCGCCGCCTGCAGGTCGACCACATCGACCTCTACCAGGTGCACCGCCCGCGGCCGGAGGTCGACATCGACGAGACGCTCGGCGCGCTGACCGACCTCGTCCGACAGGGCAAGATCCGCTACCTCGGCACGTCGACGTTCCTGCCCTCGCAGGTCGTCGAGGCGCAGTGGGTCGCGGAGAAGCGCCAGCGGGAGCGCCCGGTCACCGAGCAGCCGCCGTACTCGATCCTCGCCCGCGAGGTGGAGCGCGACATCCTGCCGACGGCCGAGAAGTACGGCATCGGCGTGCTCCCGTGGAGCCCGCTGGCGGGTGGCTGGCTCTCGGGCCGCTACCGCCGCGGCGAGGACCCGGCCGTGTCGTCGAGCCGGCTGAAGCGCCAGCCGGCCCGGCACGACCCGGCGTCGCCGGAGAACAAGGTGAAGCTCGAGGCCGTGCACGCGCTGCAGGAGCTCGCCGACGAGGCGGGCCTGTCGCTGATCCACCTCGCGCTCGGCTTCGTGCTCGCCCACCCGGCGGTGTCCTCGGCGATCATCGGCCCCCGCACGCTCGAGCAGCTCGAGTCGCAGCTCGGGGTGGAGAAGGTCGTCCTCACCCCCGACGTGCTCGACCGGATCGACGAGATCGTGCCGCCCGGCACGACGCTCAACGAGGCTGACCGGGGTTACGCACCGCCGGCCCTCGTGGAGGCGGCGCTGCGGCGTCGGTGACGGCTCCGGGACCCGGCTCGCGTGGGGTGAGCCAGGGACCGGATTTGTCGGCGCGATCCCCGGATATCCGGGGAAGTTCCCGCTTGTCGGCCGAAACTTCGGCCGACAAGCGGGAGGTTCGGCCGACAAGTGACGGCCCCGGGGGCGACCGAAGGACGTGCTGTGAGGCTTCTCTCGTCGGGGAACATCGACCGGCGCGCAGTGGCTGAGGGAGTCGTACAGTCCTCAACCATTCTGGAGGCACCACCTTCATGTCCCGTGCATTCGAGCCCCTCGCCGTCGGCCCCTGGAAGCTCCCGCAGCGCTTCGTGATGGCCCCGCTGACCCGCAATCGCGCGGGTGACGGCAACGCCCCGACCGACCTCAACGCGGAGTACTACGCGCAGCGCGCCGGAGCCGGCCTGATCGTCACGGAGGGGACCGCCCCCAGTCACGTCGGCCAGGGATACCTCGACGTGCCCGGGCTCTACACCGACGAGCAGGTCGCCGGCTGGCGCCTGGTCGCCGATGCCGTGCACGCCCGCGACGGCGTGGTCGTCGCCCAGCTGATGCACGCCGGTCGGATTGCCCACGCGGACAACAAGGGCGGCGTGGAGACGATCGCCCCCAGCGCCGTGCAGGCCCCCGGCGAGATGGTCACCGCCGACGGCACCAAGCCGCACGACGTGCCCCGCGCGCCGGAGACCGACGAGGTCGCCGGCCTGGTCGCCGACTTCGTGACCGCGGCCCGCAACGCCGTCGCGGCCGGCCTCGACGGTGTCGAGGTGCACGCGGCCAACGGCTACCTGCTGCACCAGTTCCTCGACCCGACGGTGAACCTGCGCGACGACGTCTACGGCGGTTCACCGGAGAACCGTGCCCGCTTCGTCATCGAGGTCGTGAGCGCGGTCGCCGAGGCGATCGGCGCCGAGCGGGTCGGCCTGCGGCTGAGCCCGGCCCACCAGTTCAACGGCATCGGCGAGGAGCTCGGCCCCGACCTCACCGCCACCTACCGGGCCGTGGTCGACGCCGCCGCGCCGCTCGGCCTGGCCTACCTGAGCCTGCTGGCCAGCCCGCTGGAGCCGCTCGAGACGCTGGTGCGCGACCTGCGTGAGCGCTTCGACGGCGTCGTGCTCCTCAACGACGGCTTCGGTGACGTGACCACCCTCGACTCGGTCGAGAAGCTGCTCGAGACCGGCCTCGCCGACGCGGTCGTCGTCGGGCGTCCCTTCCTGGCCAACCCCGACCTCGCCGACCGGTGGCGTGCCGGGTCGGAGCTCAACGCGCCGAACCCCGACACGTTCTACGGCGGCGGTGCCGAGGGCTACACCGACTACCCCACCATCGAGCAGGCGTCCTGACCCGCTCCCGCTGACAGTCCGGCCGGCCCGTCCCCGTTGGGCCGGCCGGACTCATGCCGGTCGGGTCCGCGAGGCGGCGAGCACGCCGAGCACCGCGGCGAGCGCGGCGAAGGCGAAGACGGTGAGGAACGGGTCGAGGTCCTGCCGCTCGGCCGCCGCGAACGCGGCACCGGCCACCGACAGCGCGAGGGCGGCGCCGAGGGAGTCGGCCACCGTGAGGGCGGAGGAGTTGAAGCCCCGGTCGCGGTCGGTCGACGCCTCGAGCATCGCCACCCCGGTGCGGGGGTAGGCGAAGCCCATCCCGGCACCGGCGAGGACGTACGCCGCCGCGGGCAGGACGGCTGACGGGTGGGCGCCGGCGTCGTGGGCCAGCACGCTCGCGGCGAGCGCCGTCAGGCCGGTGAGCACCAGGCTCGTGCCGACCACCATCGCGCGGGTGTGGGACACACGCGCGCCGAGCCGCGCCTGGACCTGGCTCGCGCTCGCCCACACCACGCCGACGAAGGTCAGCGCGATGCCGGCCCGGCCGGGGGAGAGCCCCCAGTGCTCCTGCAGGACGTAGACGATGTAGGCCTCGGCGCAGAAGAACGTCGCGGCGAGGAGGCCGCGGGTGGCCACCACGGACGGCAGTCCCCGGCGCAGGGTGCGGCTGCCGGGCGGGAGCAGGCGGCCGAGGGAGATCCAGACGCCGGCGAGGGCCGCCAGGGCACCGATCGCCGCGACGCCGCGGGCCGACCCGACGAGCTCCAGCACGAGCACCGCCACCGCTCCGAGGGCCGCCCACCACAGCCGTGACACGGGCGTGTCCGTGCCCTCGGCGTGCACGGTGAGGCCGCGCAGCGCCGGGGCCAGCAGGGCGAGGGCGAGGGCCACGAGCGCCACCGCGCCGAGGAAGACCCAGCGCCAGCTCCACACGTCCGCGACCAGGGCCGCCAGCCCGGGTCCGAACAGGGCGGGCAGGACCCACGCCGCCGCGAAGGAGGCGAAGACCGCGGGCCGGAGCACGGCCGGGAAGACCAGCCCGACGACGACGTACAACCCCACCGTGAGCGCCCCGCCGCCGAGGCCTTGCAGGACGCGGCCGACGAGCAGCACCTCCATCGACGGCGCCAGACCGCACACGAGCAGCCCGGCCGAGAAGAGCGCCATCGACGCCAGCAGCGGCACCACCGGTCCGGTGCGGTCGCTCCACATGCCCGCGGCCACCATCCCGACCACACCGCTGGCGAGCGGCGCGGCGAAGGCGAGCGCGTAGAGGTCGAGCCCGTCGAGGTCGCGCGCGACCGTGGGCATCACGGTGGCCACGGCCATGGCCTCGAACGCGACGAAGGCGATCAGGCCGAACATCGCAACGGTCGTGGCGGCGTACGCCGGCGAGAGGATGCGCTCGCGGGGCTGGGGCGGTGTCGTGCTGGTCGTCACCGGCCCGACGGTAGGACCTCAGGTGCACCTGAGGTCAATCGGAATAACGAACCCGGTGCAGACGCTGGGTCGACAGTGACTGCTCCCTCCGTCGACCTGTCCGTGCTCGACCTCGTCCCGGTCCGCAGCGACCAGACCACCGGTGACGCCCTCGCCGCCTCGCGCAGCCTGGCGCAGGTCGCCGACGAGCTCGGCTACCGCCGCTACTGGGTGGCGGAGCACCACAACATGCCGGCCGTCGCCGCCACCAACCCGCCGGTCCTGATCGCCATGTTCGCGTCGGCGACCGAGCGGATCCGGGTCGGGTCGGGCGGCGTGATGCTGCCCAACCACGCCCCGCTCGTGGTGGCCGAGCAGTTCGCCCTCCTCGAGGCCGCCTACCCCGGTCGCATCGACCTCGGCATCGGCCGCGCGCCGGGCACCGACCCGCTGACCCGCTACGTCCTGCGCGGCGGGAGCGCGGAGTCCGCCGACGAGGCGGTCGCGAAGTTCCCCGACTACGTCGAGGACATCCGCACCCTGATGACGACCGAGGGCGTCGAGCTCCAGGTGGGGCCCCGCCGCCAGCCGCTGCGGGCCACCCCGTCGGCACGCACGATCGCCGACATGTGGCTGCTCGGGTCGTCGGACTACTCGGCGCGACTGGCCGCCGAGAAGGGCCTGCCCTACGTCTTCGCGCACCACTTCTCGGGAGAGGGGACCCGCGCCGCGCTCGACCTGTACCGCTCGTCCTACCGCCCGTCGCCGGAGTACCCCGAGCCGCGGACTTTCCTGACCGTCAACGCCGTCGTGGCCGAGACGGAGGAGGAGGCCCGGCGACGCGCGCTGCCCAACGTGCAGCAGATGATCGCGCTCCGCACCGGCGCGCCCCTCCACCCCCAGCGGCTCGTCGAGGAGGCCGAGGCCGCCGAGATGACCGCCGACCAGCGCGCCTTCGGTGACGCGATGGCGCAGCGCTGGATCGTCGGCTCGCCCGACCAGGCGCGGACCCGGATCGAGGAGCTCGCCGCCGAGCACGGCGTCGACGAGGTGATGGTGCACCCCGTGGCGGGTGCCGCGGCCGGGACGGACGTACGCACGTCACCCGCGCGCGAGGAGACGCTGCGCCTGCTCGCGGGCTGAGCGGGCAGTTCCTCGCGCACCACAACGCCGACCGGGCAGTTCCTCGCGCACCGGATCTGCCATGCGCGAGCACGTGCCCGGTCGGCGGTTTCAAGCGCCACGAAGTGCCCGGTCAGTGGCGTTCCTCGAGCCCGACCGCCTCGCGCAGGTCCTCCGCGGCCTCGCGGAGCCGGGGGTCGTCGGCGGCGCGTGAGTCCATCAGCGCAGCGAGCGCCTCGGCGATGACGTTGAGCTTCTCCTGCATGGCCTCGGTGTTGCGGCGGCCGGCGTTCTCCAGCAGCACGAGCAGCAGCAGCGACAGCACGGCGCCGAAGGTGTGGATCGCCAGCTCCCACTTGGTGGTGGTCTTCCACAGCGGGTAGCTCGCCGCCCAGATGACCAGCACCGCCACCACGACCGCGAAGAACGGCGCCCGGCTGATCACCTTCGTCGACAGCTCGACGAACCGCTCGAAGGGGTCCAGGCCGTCCTGCTGCTCCCGGCTCTTCGCCGCGTCAGTGCGCTCCATGACCGGAACCTAGTGCCGCGGACGCCTCACCGTCCTCATCCCTGCCCGAGCCCGGCGTCCCGGGCGCGGATGATGACGTCGGCCCGGTCGGTGGCCTGCAGCTTGGCCAGGATGCTGGTGATGTTGTTGCGGATCGTCTTGGGCGAGAGGAACAGCGCCTGCGCGATCTGGCCGTTGGAACGGCCGGCCGCGATGAGGTCGAGCACCTCGGTCTCCCGCTCGGTGAGCTCCGGGAAGGGTCGCTCGGGCCGGCTGGCCGGGGCGAGCACCTCCGCGATGCGCGCGGCGAGCGAGGCACCGAAGACGACGCCGCCGCCGTGGACCGTCGACACCGCGCGGACGATCTCGTCCTGCTCCGCCCCCTTGCGGAGGTAGCCCCGCGCCCCGGCTCGCAGCGCGGACAGCACCGTGCCGTCGTCCTCGCCCATCGTCAGCACGAGCACCCCGACCTCGGGGTGCGCCGTCACGACCGCGCGGGTGGCGTCGATGCCGTTCATCACCGGCATCTGCACGTCCATGATGACGACGTCGGGGCGGTGCTCGTCGACGAGCGCGACGGCCTCGGCGCCGTCGGACGCGCGGGCGACCACGTCGATCCCGGGCAGCGGGTCGAGCAGCGAGGCCAGGCCGTCGCGGAAGACCGGGTGGTCGTCGGCGATCAGCAGCCGGATCGGCGGCGTCGTCGGCTCGGTCATCGGGGGCTCCTCACGGGTTCGGTCCGGCGCAGGCTCGACGTGGTCGGGGGGTCGGTCGGCGGAACGGCGTCGCCCGCGGCGGTGCCGTACGGCAGGACCGCGCGGACGGTGGTGCCGCCGGACTCCGGGCACACCACCTCGCAGCGGCCGCCGAGCTCCTCCGCGCGCTCGCGCAACGACAGCAGGCCGACCCCGGCGGTGACGTCGGGACCGATGCCCCGGCCGTCGTCCGCGACGGTGACGGTCAGCCCGCCCGCGTCGCCCTCGAGGCGTACGTCGACGTGGCTCGCGCCGGCGTGCTTCACCACGTTGGCGAGCGCCTCCGACACGATCCGGTAGGCCGCGACCTCCACGGCCGCCGGCAGGCCCGTCGCGCCCTCGGCCGTGACGTCCACGTCGACCTCCGAGCGCACCCGGTCGGCCTGCTGCCGGACCGCGGCCTCCAGGCCGAGGTCGTCGAGCGCGGGTGGGCGCAGGTCGTGCACGAGGCGGCGTACGTCGTCGAGGGCGTCGCTCACCTCGGTGCGGGCCAGGGCGACGAGCTCGCGGGCGCGTGCGGGGTCGGTGTCGATGGTGTTGCCGGCGGCCTGCAGGCGCAGCGCGACCCCGCCGAGGACCGGGCCGAGGCCGTCGTGCAGGTCGCGGCGGATCCGGCGGCGGTCGTCCTCGCGGCCGAGCACGAGCCGCTCGCGGCTGGCCTGCAGCTCGGTGGCGAGCAGGCGGGCGCGGATCGCCACCGCTGCCTGGCGGACGAGGTCGACCAGCAGGCCCTGGTCGCGCCGCGACAGCATCGAGCGGTAGCCCTGGACGGGCAGCACCAGCCGGCCGATGCGCTCGTCCTGGTAGGCGATGTCGATCTCCTGCACCTCGGCCGGCGGCGTGCCGTGCGAGGCGGAGAGAAGGCCGCCTTCGGGGGTGAGCACCTCGACCCGCACGTGCCGGACCTTGAAGGTGTCCGCCACCGCGGAGGCGAGGGCCGGCAGCTGCTCGTCGACGGTCCCGATGGTCTCGAGCCTGGCCGCCAGCGCGGACACCGCGCCGTAGCGGTCGTTGCGGCGGCCGAGCAGCAGGCGGTGGACGAGGCCGCCGAGCCAGCCGCGCAGCGGGCCGTAGGCGACGACGGCCAGCACGAGCACGACGAGGGTGACGTCGCGCTGGTCGAGGCGGTCGCCGAGCAGCGCGGTGCCGGCGGCGAGCACGGCGAGGTCGATGCCGATGACGATCGCGGCCACGACGGCGGTGGTCAGGGTCCAGGCGACCAGGGCGTCGACGTCGCCGAGCCCCGGGCGCAGCAGGCCGACGGCGAGCGACGCCGCGAGGGTGATGACCGCGACGTCGAGCAGGACCGTGGTGAAGCCACCGCTGACGGACAGGGTCGCGCCGGCGAGGACGAGGAGCACGCACATGATCCCGGCCCACAGCAGCCAGCGGATCTGGGTCCGCTCACGCGGGTCGGCGTGCCGGTGGCGGACCCACAGGAGGGCGACCGCGACGGCGATGGACCCGAGGGTCAGCACCTGCCCGAGGTGCAGCAGCGTCTCTGCCACTCCGTCGGTGACCGGGAGGTGGACGAGCTCGGTCGAGACGCCGGGCACGTGCGTGGTGTAGACGACGTCGTCCGGCGCGAGCACCAGCATCAGCGGCAGCGCGAAGGAGGCCACCAGCACCGCCGCGGAGACGGGACGCCAGCGGCCACCCAGCAGCCGGCCGGTGGGGTAGAGCAGGAGCAGGGCCACCAGCCCGGACAGCAGCACGGCGCCGAACCGGGCCACGAACCAGAAGGCAGCGTCGGTGCCCACCGAGTCGTGCGCGTGACCGTGGGCGAGCCACCCCGACAGGGTGCCGTCGACCGACCACACGACGGCGACGGCACCGAGCACGAGCCCGACGCGGTCGCCCGGCCGCTCGCGCAGCACCCACGCCGCCGAGGCGGCGAGGACCAGCCCGGGCAGGGCTACTGGGAAGGCAAACCCGATGTCGGCCGCCGCCCGCTCGGCATCCGTGTTCGTCACGTCGAGCCAGACCGATCCGACCAGGCAGGCGAGCCCGATGACCAGCGGGACGTACGCCGTCAGCGAGGCGCGCGGCTGCGCGGGTGCGGCGGGTGCGGCGGGCGGCGTACGGCTCACGCGAGCAGTATCACCGCGAACGTGTCCCGCCGTCCCGGGACCACGGTCCCCGTCGTGGGGGACCGGGCAAGGGGACCGGGGCCGGGACCTCGCTCCCTGACGGGCGGGTCGTCGGGCGGAGGAATCTTCCGGCATGCCGCAACCGCGGCGCCCCACCTCATCGAACAGGAGTCACGACCGTGACGACCCAGCACTCTCCCGCACCCGCCCGCTCGGACGTCGCCACCGTGGCCCCTGGCACCGCGGCGAGCCCGACCCGCCCCTTCCTGCTGCACGGCAGGATGCTGACCGCCGGCGCCGTGGCCTGGTCGGCCTCGATCCTGGCCGTGGGCCAGGACCCGGGCGGCACGACCGGCCTGGTGGTCTTCGGACTCGGCTCGGGCCTGTTCCAGGTCGGCCTGCTCTTCCTGCTCCGCACGCTCTGGCGGACCCAGGCGCTCGGCGAGGGACGCTTCGCCCGGGGCGTGCTCCGGTTCGAGGCGTTCGCGGTCAGCATGGCCATGGCCTCGACGTTCGTCGATGCCGTCGGCCTCTCCGACCTCAGCCAGCCGGCCTGGCTCGCGCTCGACCTCTTCTGGCCGCTGTCGATGCTCGGCATGTTCCTCATCGGCATCCGCATCGCTGTCGCCGGCCGCTGGACGGGCCTGACCCGCTACTGGCCCGTCGTCGCCGAGAGCTGGGCCGTCGTGACCATCCCCGCGATGGGCATCTTCGGGGAGACGGCAGGCAAGTACGTCGGCGCGCTGCACCTGCTCGTCGGCTACGCCGTCCTCGGCGTGCTGGTCAGCCGCAAGCGCGGCTGACTGCCCCTCGGTCGTTCCCGGCCTGCTGCGTCATACGAACCCGCACCCATGGGTGCGGGTTCGTATGACGTCCGGGTCCGGAGATGGCCGCTCAGTCGAGCGCCAGCCCGGCCGCGGGCGTGACCCCGGCGGCACGACGGGCCGGCAGGACGCACGCGGCCAGGCCGGCGAGGGCGGCGACCGCGGCCACGGCCCCGACCTGCCACACCGGGACGGTGAACGCGGCGTCCTCGACGACGGCGGTCACCATCACCTGCACCCCGACCCAGGCGAAGACCAGCCCGATGGCGGTGCCCAGCATCGTCGCGACCGACGACAGGAGCAGTCCCTCCACCGCCATGGCCCGCCCGAGCTGGCGGCGGGTGAGCCCCATCGCGCGGAGCAGGGCGTTCTCCCGGCCACGCTCGAGCACGGACAGCCCGAGGGTGTTCGCGATGCCGACGAGCGCGATCACGATGGCGACGGCCAGCAGGCCGACGACCGACCCGGTCAGGATGTCGACCTGGAGGTAGACCCAGCTCCGGTTGCCGTGGCCGCCGTCGAGGTCGGCGCCGGCCGCCCCGGCCAGTGCCGCGAGGTCGCCGGACAGGTCCTCGGCATCCGCGCCGTCGCTCGCCCTGGCCCACACGGCCATCGGCTGCGGGTCGGGGTCGAGGCTCGCCAGCGTGGCGGCCGAGACCAGGCCGGACCGGCCCCACCCACTGGCGGTCTCGACGTCCAGGGTGTGCTCGCGGCCGTCGACCGTGAGCGTCACCTCGCCGTCGTCCCACACCCGCTCGGCGGTCCTCGCCGGCAGGTCCTCGACGACCTCGTACGGCAGCAGCAGCACGCCGTCCTCCGGTGCGAGGTCGGCCCCGCCACGTACGACGCCGGGAGCCCGGCCCGCCCCGAGGAGCGCGACGTCGACCCGGCCGATGGTCGCCGTGGTGCCGTCCAGCCCGACCGCCTCGGCGACACCGGGGGTGTCGGCCACCCGGTCGACGAGGGCGGCGTCCAGGGGCGCCTCGGCGGCCGTGATGGTGGCGTCGAGCGGGTAGGACCGGTCCATGTCCTTGTCGATCGCGGTCCGCGAGGACGCCAGCCCGGTGAGGATGGCCGTGGTCAGCGTGACCCCGACGAGGAGCGACGCCGCGGTGGTCGCCGTACGACGCGGGTTGCGCACGGCGTTGCCGGTGGCCAGCCGCCGGACGGGGCCGGCCCCCGGGAGCCCGCCGACCAGGCGGATCAGCCGCGGCACCAGCACCGGTCCCAGGAGCAGCACGCCGACGAAGGAGGCGATGCCGCCGGCGAGCATCGCGGGCACCGAGCTCGCGGCGACCGCCAGGACGAGCAGCGCAGCCCCTGCCGAGACGCCCAGCGCGGCGAGCGCCAGGCGCCAGCGACCGGAAGCCGAGCGGACGTCCACGCCGGTGTCGGGACGGAGCGCGGCCAGCGGCGCGACCCTGGTCGCCGAGCGCGTCGGCAGCCAGGCGGCGGCGAGCGTGACCAGCGTGCCGACGGCGAACGCCGCGCCGGTCCACACGGGGTCGAGCGCGGCCGGTCCCATGTCGGTGAACCAGCGCCGGACGAGCGCGACGAGCCCTGCTCCGGCGAGGGCGCCGACGGCGACGCCGAGGGCGGCGGCCACCACCCCGAGCGCGAGGGCCTCGAGGCGGATCGCGCGGCGCAGCTGGCGGCGGGTGACACCCACGCAGCGCAGCAGCGCGAAGTCGCGCATCCGCTGGGCGAAGAGGATGGAGAACGTGTTGGTGATGACCAGCACGCCCACGAAGAGGGCGATGACGACGAAGAGCAGCGCCATGATCGCGATGACGTCCACGCCGCGGGAGATCTCCGCCTGGCGCGCCGCCACCCAGTCGTCGGCCGTCTCGACGGTCGCGCTCCGGGCGACCCCGGTGGCCTGCGCCTCGGTGCCGCCCCACGCCACGGCGTCGACCCACAGGGTGTCCTCGAAGCGCCGCAGGTCGTCCCACGGCACGTAGAGCCCGGCTCCCATGGCCGCCGGGCTGTCCACGAGCCCGACCACCTCGACGTCGGTGGCCGCCGGCCCGCTCCCGATGCGGACGACGTCGCCGAGGGCGACGTCGTTGGACTTCGCTCGGTTGACGTCGGCCAGGGCCTCGCCCGCCGCGGACGGGAAGCGGCCGTCCTCGAGGGCCTGCCACTGCAGGCGCGGGTCGAGGGAGACCTCCGAGACGTCCACCGACTGCGCGAGCTGCACGCCGTCGCGGCTGACCGGCTCCATGGCGTAGCCCAGCGTGAGGGCGGGGAAGCCGCCCTCGGCGGCCGCGTCGACGAGGCGCTGGGCGTCGCGGGGTGCGTCCGGGCTGACGACCAGGTCCACGCCGCTGACGGGTGCCCCGGCGTCGGCGGTCAGTCCGGACCGGGTGGCCCCGGTGAGCATGCCGATCACGACGATGAAGGCGACGCCGATGACGACGGCCACCGACGCGGCGACGTACCTCCGGGTGTGGTGGCGCATCGACGCCACGAGCACGGTGCGCATCAGGCGGCTCGCCCGCGCAGTGCGGCGACGAGCTGGTCCTGGCCGGGGTCGGTGAGGTGGGCCGTGACGGCACCGTCGTGGATCACGACCACGTCGTCGGCGTACGCCGCCGCGTCGAGCTCGTGGGTCACCATGACGACGGTCATCCCGAGCTCGCGGACCGAGCGGCGCAGGTGGCCGAGCACCTCGGCGCTGGCCTCGCTGTCGAGGTTGCCGGTGGGCTCGTCGGCGAACACGATGTCGGGCTGGGTGACCAGCGCACGGGCGATCGCGACGCGCTGCTGCTGGCCGCCGGAGAGCTGGCTCGGCAGGTGGCCGAGCCGGTCGGCGAGGCCGAGCACGCCGACGACCTGGTCGTAGCGCTCCCGGTCGACCGGACGGCCCGCGAGCTCGAGCGGGAGGACGATGTTCTGGCCGGCGGTGAGCATCGGCAGCAGGTTGAAGGCCTGGAAGACGAAGCCGATGTGCTCGCGGCGGAAGATCGTCAGCGCGGTGTCGTCGAGGCCGGCGAGGTCGCGGCCGGCGACGGTGACCGAGCCGGAGGTGGCGGCGTCGAGCCCGGCCAGGCAGTGCATCAGGGTGGACTTGCCGGAGCCGCTCGGGCCCATGATCGCGGTGAAGCGCCCCGCGGGGAGGTCGAGGTCCACGCCGCGCAGGGCGTGGACGACGTTGTCGCCGGAGCCGTAGGTGCGGGTGAGGCCGCGGGCGGAGGCGGCGGTGGCTGTCGTGGATCCGAGTGTCGTGGTCATGGGGACAACGCTCGTCGTCGGCAGCCTCCCGATCGTCAGCCCCCGGCACGGACCTGGCGTCGGTCCGCGGTCGCACGCCTGCTGGTCGTCGTACGACCGGGGGAGGACGTCGGGTCGGTGGACTTGTCGGCCGAACTTCCCGCTTTGGTGCCGGGATTTCGGCCGACAAGCGGGAACTTCCCCGGATATCCGGGGATCGCACCTCCCCGCGGTCAGGCGGTGACGAGGCCCGTCTCGTAGCCGAGCACGACGAGCTGGACGCGGTCGCGGGAGCCGGTCTTGGCCAGCACCCGCCCGACGTGGGTCTTCACGGTCGTCTCGGCGACGACGAGGTGCTGCGCGATCTCGGTGTTGGTCAGGCCGCGGGCGATGAGGGTGAGCACCTCGACCTCGCGCTCGGTCAGCGGCGCGAGCCGGTCGTCGTTCGCCGTCGGCTCGCCGGGGTCGGGCAGCGCGGCGAAGTGGTCGAGCAGCCGTCGGGTGGTGCTGGGCGCGACGACGGCGTCGCCGGCCATCACCGCCCGGATCGCGCCGAGCAGGTCGGGCGGGGCGGCGTCCTTGAGGAGGAACGCCGAGGCGCCCGCGCGGATCGCGGCGAAGGCGTACTCGTCGAGGTCGAAGGTCGTCAGCACGATCACCCGGGGCGACCGGTCCTGCTCGAGGAGCCGCCGCGTCGCCTCGACGCCGTCGACGCGCGGCATCCGCACGTCCATCAGCACGACGTCGGCGCTCGTGACCGCGAGCCGCTCGAGCGCCTCACCGCCGTCGCCGGCCTCCCCGACGACCTCCATGTCGTCCTGGCTGTCGACGAGCATCCGGAAGCCGGCGCGCACCATCTGCTGGTCGTCGACGAGGAAGACCCGGATCGGTCCGGCGTGGTCCCCGGCTGCGTCCGTCTCGCTCACAGCGGCAGCCTCGCAGACACCGCGAACCCGCCACCCGGCGCGGGTCCGGCCTCCAGGGTCCCGCCGTGGACGGCCGCGCGCTCCTGCATCCCGACCAGTCCGAGCCCGCGACCTTCGGTGCGGGCGGCCGCGCCCCGCCCGTCGTCGCGCACGTCGATGGCGACGCCCCGGTGGACGGCGACGCGCAGGTCCACCGTGGCGTCCGGCCCGGCGTGCTTGCGCACGTTGGTGAGGGCCTCCTGCACGATCCGGTAGGCCGCCAGCCCGACGCCGTCGGGCACGGCCGGTGCGGGATCCGGGAGGTCGGCCGCGACCCGCATGCCGGCGGCACGGGCCTCGTCGACGAGGTGGCGTACGTCGTCCAGGCCGGGCTGCGGGGCCACCCCGGTGTCGCCCTCGCGGAGCAGCCCCAGCAGTCGCCGCATCTCGGTCAGCGCCTCGCGGCCGGTGGCGGAGATCGTCTCGAGGGTGCCCACGGCGACGTCGGGGTCCTTGGCGGCGGCGTACCTCGCGCCGTCGGCCTGGACGACGATCACCGACAACCCGTGGGCGACCACGTCGTGCATCTCGCGGGCGATCCGCGAGCGCTCGTCACGCGCGGCCAGCTCCACCTCCCGCTCGGCCATCCGCTCGGCCTGCTCGGCGCGGGCGACCAGCGAGGCGACGTACCTCTCGCGGGACTGGGCCGCCCAGCCGAGCGCCCACGCGGCGGTGACGACCGCGCCGATCGTGACGGTGTAGGGCGCGAGGTTGCTCGCGGAGAGGTCGCCGGCACCGAAGCCGAAGAGCCAGCGGGTGGCGGCGACCAGCGCACCGGCGTACCCGATGAGCAGTGCCGTCACGCCCTGCCAGCGCGGCGACCAGCGGGCGACGGAGTAGACCGCGACCGGGAAGGCGAGCTGCCCGATGGTGGGTTGGTCGAAGGCCGCCGCCTGGAGGGCGGACGCCGCCGCTACCGCGAGGAAGACCGGCCACGGGTGGTGCCGACGCCACAGCAGGGGCAGCACCTCGGCGACGGTGAAGAGGGTCGCGACCGGCTGGTCGGCCAGGGCGTGGCCCAGGCCGCCCACGACGAGGACGAACGCGACGATGAGCCGGTCGAGCCAGCGTCGCCCGCGCGGCCCCAGGCGCCACGGGTGCTGGTCCCGTTGATCGCGCATGGTGCAGACGTTAGACGCCGCACCGCGCCGGCGGCGTCAGACCACGGGAGGACGCTGCGTCGCGCCGATCGGGCCCGAGTAGGGTGCGATCCATGACCCAGTGGGAATACCAGGTGGCGCCGATTCCGCTCCACAACGAGGCCCTGATGCTCAACAACTTCGGCCAGGACGGCTGGGAGCTGGTGGCCATCCACACCAACGCGCAGGGCGGCCTCGTGGCGTTCCTCAAGCGCTCGAAGGCGGCCTGACATGGGTGCCGAGGCTCGCCTCGCCGAGCTGGGCATCACCGTCCCCGACGTCGTCCCGCCGGTCGCGGCCTACCAGCCGGCCGCGCGCACCGGCAACCTCGTCTTCACCGCCGGCCAGCTGCCCGCCCGCGACGGCGAGATGCTCGCGATCGGCAAGCTCGGCGCCGACGTCAGCGACGAGCAGGGCTACGAGTGCGCGCGCCAGTGCGCCCTCAACGCGCTCGCCGCGGTCAAGGCCGAGATCGGCTCGCTCGACGACGTGAAGCGCGTGGTCAAGGTGGTCGTGTTCGTCGCCTCGACGCCCGACTTCACCGGCCAGCCCAAGGTCGCCAACGGTGCGTCCGAGCTGCTCGGCGAGGTCTTCGGCGACGCCGGCAAGCACGCCCGCTCGGCCGTCGGCGTCTCCGTGCTCCCGCTCGACGTGCCCGTCGAGGTCGAGATCATCGTCGAGGTCTGAGTGGAGCGGTTGCCGCTTCCCGAGGCGCTCGTCGCCCAGGCGCGGTCGTACGCCGAGGGCGGCGCGACGCCCGCCGAGCCGCGCGACGCCGCGACCGTGGTGCTGCTGCGCCCCGGCGCCGCGGGCCCCGACCTCTACCTGCTGCGCCGCCAGACGTCGATGGCCTTCGCCGGCGGCATGTGCGTCTTCCCGGGCGGCGGGGTCGATCCGCGCGACTTCGACGACGAGCTGGTCGACCGCGGGCTCTGGGCCGGCCCGTCGCCTGCCGAGTGGGCCTCGCGGCTGGGCTGCGAGGAGCCGAAGGCCCGCGCGCTGGTGTGTGCCGCCGTGCGGGAGACCTTCGAGGAGTCCGGCGTGCTGCTGGCCGGCGCTGGTCCCGACTCCGTCGTGGCCGACACCACCGGTGACGACTGGGAGGCCGACCGGGTCGCGCTGGAGTCGCGCGAGGTCTCGCTGACCGCCTTCCTGGAGAAGCGCTCGCTCGTGCTCCGCACCGACCTCCTCGGCGTCTGGTCGGGCTGGCTCACCCCGGTCTTCGAGCCGCGGCGCTACCGCACCTGGTTCTTCGTGGCCCGGCTGCCCGAGGGGCAGGTGACCCGCGACGTGTCGAGCGAGTCGTCGTCGGTCATGTGGGCCGGCGCCATGGACGCGGTCGAGCAGGTCGAGCGGCAGGAGATGCTGATGATGCCCCCGACGTGGCTCACGTGCCTCGACGTCGCGCAGCACGCCGATCCCGACGCCGTGCTGGCCGAGGCGCGGACCCGCCGGGTCGAGATGTACACGCCCGAGGTGGTCCCCGCCGGCGAGGGGTTCATCCTCTCCACCCCGCCCTTCTACGCGGCCCTGATGGCCTCGCGATGACCGACCCGGCGACCGGTCAGGGCTGGACCGGCGGGAGCTTCGGCGACACCGGCACCTGCGTGCTCGCCCCCAACGCCGACGTGATGACCCTCGACGGCACCAACACGTGGGTGCTCCGCGACCCCGACTCGTCGCGTTCGGTCGTCGTCGACCCCGGCCCGTCGATCGGCGCGCACCTCGACGCGATCGACGCGGCCGCCGGTGATGTCGCCGTGGTGCTGCTGACCCACCACCACGCCGACCACAGCGAGGCAGCCCGGGAGTACGCCGAGCGGCACGGGTGCGGCGTACGCGCCCTTGACCCGGCCTACCGGCTCGGCTCCGAGGGCCTCGGCGAGGGCGACGTGGTGGCCGTCGGCGGGCTGGAGGTGCACGTGGTCGCGACCCCCGGCCACACGTCGGACTCGCTGTCCTTCGTCGTGCCGCAGGACCGGGCCGTCCTGACCGGCGACACGGTGCTGGGTCGCGGCACGACCGTCGTCGCGCACCCCGACGGCCAGCTCGGGGCCTACCTCTCCTCGCTCCAGCGGCTCCACGCGCTCTGCGGGGAGCAGGGGATCACCACGGTGTGGCCCGGCCACGGCCCGGTCATCGACGACGCGCTCGGCGCCCTCGACTTCTACCTCGCCCACCGCCAGCAGCGGCTCGAGCAGGTGCGCTCCGCCCTGCGCGACCTGCACGCGGTCGAGCGGGAGGGCGGGACGTTCCCGCACGAGACCCTGCCCCGCGCGATCGTCGAGGTCGTCTACGCCGACGTCGACCCGGTGCTGTGGGGCGCTGCCGAGCTGTCGGTGCGCGCCCAGCTGGCGTACCTCACTGAGGACTGAAAGCCTCTTGCGCGCTCGCTCCGCGCGCGCTGAAGTGGTCGCATGGCAAACCCTCACCAGGCTGTCGTGGTCCTCTCCCGCGCGATCGACCAGGCCGGCGACGTGCTCGCCTCGATCCACCCCGACGAGTGGGACAGGCCGACCCCGTGCGGCGACTGGTCCGTGCGCCAGCTCGCCGCGCACCTCGCGGTCGCTCCCGAGCACTTCCTCCAGCAGGCTCGCGGCGAGGAGGTCGACTGGGTCTCCGAGCCGGAGGTGGCCGACGGCCTCTGGGCCGGCCACTTCCGCAGCCACGGGGACGACCTCCTGCACCACTGGCACGACCAGCCCGACGACCAGGCGGCGCAGGCCGACTGGCAGAGCGCCGAGCTCGGTGTGCACACGTGGGACCTCGTGCAGGCCCTGGGTCGTTCGCAGCGCCTCGACGACGAGGTCGCCGAGCGCGGGCTGGCCTTCATGCAGCAGGGGCTGACCGCCGACAACCGCGGCGAGGCCTTCGGGCCAGAGGTCGACGTCCCCGACGACGCCCCGGCCTACGACCGGCTGGCGGCGTTCGCCGGTCGCGACCCGCGCGCCTGACCCGTCGTACGGACCGAACGACGCCGTCCGTCGACGGTCCCCGCCTGCCGCCGCTCCGGCCACGTGCGTTGGGTCCGTACGACGTCTACAGCAGGCGCCGCCAGAGCCACCGGATCGCGAGCAGCACACCGATGGCCGCTGCCACCCCGAGGCCGATCATCCACGAGACGTCGCGCTCGGCCGGCGCCGGGAAGTCGTGGGTCAGCTCCTGCGACGAGGTGCCGTCGAGGTCGGGGACGAGGTCGACGGCGAGGCTGAGGGTGGTGGCGGGCCCGGCCTCCACCACCCCGACCGAGCGGCGCCAGGTGCTGGTGTCGTCCACCTCCGGCGTCGTCACCACCAGCTCGCCACTGTCGGCGCCGTCGCCGCCGCGGGCCTCCTGCACGAAGAGGACCTGCAGTCGCTCGTCCATCCAGCCGAGCGGCCGCACGACGGCGGAGTCGAAGGTCCCGTCCGGGAACGGGTGCGTGAGCACCGCGCCGTCGGAGAGGCGCAGGGTGGAGGAGGCGTCGGACGGGCCCGAGCGCAGGGCGACGAAGCGGGCGTCGGGGGAGTAGAGGCCAGGGCCGACGCCGGTCGCCCTGGTGATGAGCTCCGGCTCACCCACGGCCAACCGGTAGAGCCCTCCGTTCGCACGACCGAGGACGACGTCCGCGGCGTTGCCGATCGCCAGGCTCGTGACGTTGCCCTCGACGCGCTTCCTCAGGTCCAGGTCCGCCCCGGGCACCGGCAGGCGTCCGACGTAGGCGCCGCCGTCGGCGTCGCCCAGCCAGCCCAGCCACTCCGAGTCGGGCGACCACGTGAGCTCACGAAGGGCGAGGTCGCCCGCCGGGTGCACCTCGTCGCTCCGCTGCTTCCCAGTCGTCAGCTCCAGCACGCCGATGGTGGCGCCACCGTCGCCGGTCTGCTGCCACGCGAGGTTCATCCCGTCCGGCGAGAGGGCCAACGCCTGGCCGTCCTCGCTCCAGCCCGGGAGGTCGAGCCGGTGCGCCACCCCGTCGGCCGCCGTGACCACCACGGGGACCCGCTGCGAGGGCGAGATGAAGGCCGCCGCCCCGCGCCCGACCGCGAGGTCGGTCGTGGGCTCGAGGTCGGCCGGGATGTCCTCGATCCGGCTCGGGATCGCGCCGCCCTCGATCACCTCGCTCGACGCCGTACGTGCCTCGCGGTCCGGCTGGAGGGCGAGCGCACCGGCGCCTGCCGCGACGGCGACGACGGCGACCGCGGCCATCCCGGCGGCGACTCGCGCACGGCGACGGGCGCGCCGCCCGCGGTCCCACGCGGACGGGTCGGGGGAGAAGGTCTGGGTGCGGGCGAGGGCGTCGAGCTCCTCGCGCAGGTCGGTGCTCATAGGTCTGCTCCCACCAGGTCGGCGAGCTCGGGGGCCAGGACGCGCAGGCGTTGGAGGGCCTGGCGCGACATGGACTTGACCGCGCCGCTGGAGATGCCCAGCTCGGCGGCCGTCCGGACCTCGGTGAGGTCCTCGAAGTAGCGCAGCACCAGCACGGTCCGCTGGCGCGGGGTGAGCCGGCGCAGGGCCTGCTCGAGGGTGAGCCGTACGGTCGGGTCGGTCGCCGGCACCGGGGCGTCGTACGACTGCAGCGGCGTCTCGGAGAGCTTGCGGCGCCGCCACCAGGAGATGTTCTGGTGGTACATCGTGCGGCGCACGTAGGCCTCGGGCGAGGTCTCGATGCGTTCCCAGTGCCTGGCCGCCTGCACGAGCGCGGCCTGCACCAGGTCCTCGGCGAGGTGGTGGTCGCCCGTGAGGAGGTACGCCGTCCGCGCGAGGGCAGGGCCACGCGCGTGGACGAACTCGTCGAACCCGGATCGATCGGTCATCTGCCACCCCCTTCACGACGTCAGACGCACGGATGCGCCGCGGCGGGGGTCAGCCGACCGGGATCATTTCAGCGGGCGCGGCGGGAGAGGCGCTCGAGGTCCATGATCACCACGGAGCGGGGCTCCAGGCGTAGCCAGCCGCGCGAGGCGAAGTCGGCGAGCGCCTTGTTGACCGTCTCGCGGGAGGCGCCGACCAGCTGGGCGAGCTCCTCCTGGGTGAGGTCGTGGTGGACGTGGACGCCGTCGTCGGCGGTGCGGCCGAAGCGGTCGGCGAGGTCGAGCAGCGCCTTGGCGACGCGGCCGGGCACGTCGGAGAAGACGAGGTCGGCGACGACGTCGTTGGACTTGCGCAGCCGCGAGGCGAGCTGGGAGAGCAGACCGCGGGCGACCTGCGGGCGGCCGTCGAGCCAGCGGAGCAGGTCGTCGTGGGACAGCGAGCCGAAGGCGGCGTCGGTGACCGCGGTGACCGTCGCGGAGCGCGGGCCGGGGTCGAAGAGCGAGAGCTCGCCGAACATCTGGCCGGGGCCCATGATCGCGAGGAGGTTCTCGCGGCCGTCGGAGGACGACCGGCCGAGCTTCACCTTGCCCTCGGTGACGATGTAGAGCTTGTCGCCCGAGTCGCCCTCGTGGAAGAGGACGTCGCCACGACGGAGCTTGGTCTCGGCCATCGAACCGCCCAGCGCAGTCGCTGCCTCGTCGTCGAGCGAGCTGAACAGCGGTGCCTGCCGAAGCACGTCGTTGTCCACGTCAATCCTCCCGGTGGGGTGCGTCCCGACGGGTGCTGCTCGGGATCCGGGACGATCCTAGCCGTGGTCCGGCTCACAACGGACACTCCGTGGGGGTGAGCCGCCGTTTGCGCCGGCTTCGGTGGTGTCGGAGCCGGACCGTAGGCTGAGCGCGTGCCCGCCCCCGCCCGCAAGGTGACCCCGAAACCGAGCAAGCCCGCCAAGGCCGCCGCGGTCGAGGTCCCCAAGCCCGACACGTCGCTGGTGCGCCGGGCGCGCAAGATCGACCGGATCCTCGCGGACACCTACCCCGACGCCCGCGCCGAGCTCGACTTCACCAACGCGTTCGAGTGCCTGGTCGTCACCGTGATCTCCGCGCAGACCACCGACCGCCGGGTCAACGCCGCCAGCCCCGCGCTGTTCGCGGCCTACCCGACGCCCGAGGCGATGGCAGCGGCCCCGCGCGAGCACATGGAGCAGCTCCTCGGCCCGCTGGGCTTCTTCCGCCAGAAGACCGACGCGGTGCTCAAGCTCAGCCAGGCGCTCGTCGACACCTTCGGCGGCGAGGTGCCCTCGCGCCTCGAGGAGCTCGTCACCCTGCCCGGCGTCGGGCGCAAGACCGCCAACGTCGTGCTCGGCAACGCCTTCGACAAGCCCGGCATCACCGTCGACACCCACTTCGGCCGGCTCGCCCGGCGCTTCGGCTGGACCGAGGAGACCGACCCGGTCAAGGTCGAGCACGCCGTCGGCGCCCTCTTCCCCAAACGCGACTGGACGATGCTGTCGCACCACCTCATCTGGCACGGCCGCCGCCGCTGCCACGCCAAGAAGCCCGCGTGCGGGGCCTGCCCGGTCGCTCGGCTGTGCCCGTCGTTCGGCGCAGGCCCGACCGACCCGATCGAGGCGGAGAAGCTGGTCACGACGCAGGGACCTGCATGAGGAAGCTCCTCCTGGCGCTGGCGCTCGTCCTGTGCGTCGCCGCGGGCGCCTTCGCCTGGTCGTCGATGAGCGACGGCGGCCCCATCGCCGTACGCCCTCCCGACGTCGACGTCGACACCCCGGCGCTGCGCGAGACCAAGGCGCGCATCGGCATGGAGGACTGCACGCCCGGCACCGGTGAGCCGGTCGAGGGCGGGCTGCCCGACATGACCCTGCCCTGCCTCGGCGGCGGCCCCGACGTCGCGCTCTCCTCGCTCCGCGGTCCGATGCTGATCAACCTGTGGCAGGCGCGCTGCGAGCCCTGCCGGCTGGAGATGCCGGCGCTGGAGAAGTTCCACCAGCAGTACGGCGACCGGGTCCGGCTCGTCGGCATCGACTTCAACGACGTCCACCCCGACGGCGCGCTCGCGCTGGCCGAGGAGACCGGGGCGACCTACCCCTCGATCGCCGACCCCGGCGGAGACCTGATGGTCGAGGACGCCTTCGCGATCGCCCGCCGCGGGCTGCCGGCCTTCGTCTTCGTCGACGAGACGGGCAAGGTCGTCGGCCAGGACTCCGGCGGCGTGGAGTCGGTCGACGAGGTCCGCGAGCTGGTCGCCGAGCACCTCGGGATGGACCTGTGATCACCCCACGACGTTCTTCTCCGCCGCTGCGCTCCCCCGAACAACGCCGCGGGGACCCCGAGTGAACACCCCACTGCCGGGCTGGCTGACGCCCGTGGTCGAGGCCGCCGCCTCCATCACCGTCCACGAGCTGACCCGCTTCATGCCGCCCGAGGACAGCGACCCCCGACGCGGCGCCGTGCTCATGGTCTTCGCCGACCGCGACGCCGACCCGTCCGGCCCCGACGACCTCGCGCACCGCGGCGAGCTCCTGCTCACCGAGCGCAACCACTACATGCGATCCCACCCCGGCCAGGTGTCGTTCCCGGGCGGCTCGCTCGACGACGGGGAGACCCCGGTCGAGGCGGCGCTGCGCGAGGCCCACGAGGAGATCGGGCTCGTTCCGGCCGAGGTCGAGGTCTTCGGCGAGCTGCCCGAGCTGTGGCTGCCGCCCAGCAACTTCGCGGTGACGCCGATCCTGGGCTACTGGCGCGACCGGGGCGAGGTGCGCATCGAGAGCCCCGAGGAGGTCCACGAGATCCACCACGTCGCGATCGCCGACCTGCTCGACCCCGACAACCGCATCACCGTCCGCCACCCGAGCGGCTGGCTCGGTCCCGGCTTCCTCATCGGTCCCCGGCGCGACGTGATCCTGTGGGGCTTCACCGCCGGCATCATCGCCCGGTTGTTCAGCTATCTCGGATGGGCACAGGACTGGGACAGGGCGCGGGTGCGTGACCTGCCCGACCACATGCTGCAGGGTGTCCCCAGAGGCACCGACCTCGCCCCCAACACCCCCCAGAACACCCGGCTCGAGGAGTAGCTCGCGATGAACGTCCTCGACTGGTGCCTCCTGGCGCTCGTGGGGATCTATGCCCTCTCGGGCTACTGGCAGGGATTCATCACCGGCGCCAGCGCCACCGCCGGCCTCCTGCTCGGCGGCCTGGCCGGCATCTGGGTCGCGCCCCTCGCGCTGGGTGACGCCGCCCCGTCGCTGTGGGTCTCGCTCGGCGCGCTCTTCATCGTGATCATCTCCGCCTCGCTCGGGCAGGCGCTGTTCCAGTACGTCGGCGCACGGCTGCGTGACCGCATCACCTGGCAGCCGATCCGGGCCGTCGACGCCATCGGCGGCTCGGTCCTCAGCGCCGTCGCCGTCCTGCTCGTCGCGTGGGCGCTCGGCGTCGCGGTCTCCGGCACCCGCATCGGCGCGGTCACGCCCCTGGTCCGAGACTCGACGATCCTGGCCAAGGTCGACCAGACGCTGCCCGCCGACTCCGACAAGGTGCTGCAGACGTTCAACAACGTCGTCGGCACGACGTTCTTCCCGCGCTACCTCGAGCCGTTCGCGCCCGAGCGGATCGTCGCGGTCCGGCCCGGCGACCCGCGCATGCTGACCGATCCCGACGTGATCGCCGCCGAGGCCAGCGTGGTCAAGGTCCGCGGCACCAACGGCTGCGGCGGCGGCGTCGAGGGCACCGGCTTCTTCTACGCGCCCGGCCGCCTGATGACCAACGCCCACGTCGTCGCGGGCGTCACCCGGCCCGAGGTGGAGGTCGGCGGCACCTCGGTCACGGCGTCGGTCGTGCTCTACGACCCCGCCCTCGACATCGCCGTCCTGTCGCTGCCCGACACCGGATCGCTCCCGCTCGCCTTCGACACCGAGGTCCAGCCCCGCGACCCGGTCGCCGTGCTGGGCTACCCCGAGGACGGTCCCTACGACGTCGAGTCCGGCCGCGTCCGCTCCGAGCAGCGGCTTCGCTCACCCGACATCTACGGCGAGGGCACCGTCATCCGCCAGGTCTTCTCCCTGCGCGGACTGATCCGGCCGGGGAACTCCGGCGGCCCGATCGTGACGTCGGCCGGCGACGTGGCCGGCATGGTCTTCGCCGCGTCGGTCAGCGACCCCGACACCGGCTACGCGCTCACCGCGGACCAGGTGACCGAGTCGGCGGCCGACGGCGTCACCGCGACGTCCCCGGTCGACACCGGCACCTGCGTGCGCTGAGCGTCGTACGCCGCGGCACGGGCGTGGGTCAGGGACGACCCTTGAGCGCCTGCGGGATCTGCCGGCCCTGCTCGATCGCGCGCTCGGGAGCCTTGACCTTCTTGACCTGCCTGAGGCCGATGTACGCGAGCAGTGCGGCGATCAGGACGTAGACGAAGAAGACGACGAGGAACGCCCAGTGCAGGTCGAGGCCCTCGCCGTTCCAGTTGAGGAAGTAGGCGAACGCGACCGACAGCATGATGATCGCGAGCAGGGCAATGAACGCCGCGCCAGCGAAGAGGCCGATCCCGACACCACCGTGCTTGACGCTGACCTTGAGCTCGCTCTTGGCGAGCTGGATCTCCTTGGAGACGAGCGAGGAGATGTCGCGCTGCGCGTCCATGACGAGCTTGCCGAGCGTCGGATCGGTGTCCTTGACCGGTTCGTTTGCCATGTGGTGCTGTCCTTCGGTGTACGCCGGGGGCTGAGTGCTGCGACCCTACCAACGAGCCTGTCTACACTGGGGTCTCAGGTGAGCCGGGAAGTCTGGTCGGCCCGTGGCGAGTCTGTCCGCGGTGATGCTGCTTCGACCACCCCCGGAAGGACCACACCTCACGATGGCCACGCCTCCCGACCGCCCCCGCCTCGACGACCTCTGGAGGTCCGGGCCCGTCTACAGCGCCAGCGACAGGCCGCTGGCCCGGTTGGTCGCGCGGCCGGTGCGCGAGTTCCTGCGCGTCGAGGCGGCCGGCTCGATCCTCCTGCTGCTCGCGGCCGCTGCCGCCCTGATCTGGGCCAACAGCCCCTGGGCGTCGTCGTACGACGCGCTCTGGCACACCCACCTGACGCTCGACGTCGGTCCGCTGCACCTCGACGAGTCGCTCCAGCACTGGGTCAACGACGCCCTGATGGCGATCTTCTTCTTCGTCGTCGGCCTGGAGATCAAGTACGAGCTGGTCAACGGTGACCTGCGCGACCCGCGGACCGCGGCCCTGCCGATCGTCGCGGCGGTCGGCGGGATGGTGGTGCCGGCCGGCATCTACCTCGCGCTCAACCCGCCGGGCAGCGACGGCAGCGCCGGCTGGGGCATCCCGATGGCGACCGACATCGCCTTCGCGGTCGGGGTGCTGGGCGTGCTGGGGCGGCGGATCCCGTCGGCGGCGCGGCTGTTCCTGCTGACGCTCGCGATCGTCGACGACATCGGCGCGATCCTGGTGATCGCGGTGTTCTACACCAGCGACCTCTCGCTGACCTGGCTCGCGATCGCCGTCGGTCTCCTCGGCCTGATGGTCGTGGCCCGCATGCTGCGGATCTGGAGCCTCGTGGTCTACGCGGTCCTCGGCGTGGGTGTGTGGTTCGCCCTGCTCGAGTCCGGCGTGCACGCCACGCTCGCCGGCGTCGCGATCGGCCTGCTCGCCCCGGCGACCCCGCTGCTCAAGGAGGAGGTCGCGCGCGACTTCGCCGCGCGTGCCCTGGAGGACCGCAACCTCGACGCCGACGAGCTCGCTCGGTTGCGGTTCCTGCTCCAGGAGTCGGTGTCCGTGGTCGAACGGCTCATCAGCGCGCTGCACCCGGTGTCGGCGTACGTCGTGCTTCCGATCTTCGCGCTCGCCAACGCGGGCGTCGAGCTGGGCGCGATCGGCAAGGTCTTCACCGAACCGGTGGGCGTCGGCATCATCCTGGGGCTGGTCCTCGGCAAGCCGATCGGCATCTACGCCACGTCCTTCCTGGCCGTACGCCTCGGCATCGCGAAGCTGCCCGAGGGCACCTCCTGGCCGATGGTGCTCGGCCTCGGTGCGGTCGCCGGCATCGGCTTCACGGTCTCGATCTTCATCGCCGGGCTGTCGTTCCCCGGCGCCGACCTGCTGACGGAGGAGGCGAAGATCGCGATCCTGCTGGCCTCGCTCATCGCCGCGGTCGTCGGGGTCGCGTTGCTGCTCGCCGCGACGCGCGGCCGGGCGGCAGCCGACGTACCTGAGGACGCCCTGGACGGCTGAGGAGCCGGTACCCGTGCGCCACGTCCTCAGACATGGCCCGCTGCGCTGTACCTAGGGACGTCCTGGTAGGCCGGAAGGCCGAAACACCTACCAGAACGTCCCTAGATATCCGGGCGAAGGGGGAGGAGGGAGGACGTCAGTCCTCGGCGGGGGCGGAGGACTCCTTGGACTTGATCAGGTCCATCACGGTCGAGTCGGCGAGGGTGGTCACGTCGCCCACCTCGCGGTCCTCGGCGACGTCCTTGAGCAGGCGGCGCATGATCTTGCCGGAGCGGGTCTTGGGCAGCTCGGGCACGACCATGATCTGGCGCGGCTTGGCGATCGCCCCGATCTCCTTGGCGACGTGCTTGCGCAGCTCCTCGACGATGTCCTCGCCGCCGTCTCCGGCGGAGTCGCGCAGGATGACGAAGGCGCACACGGCCTGGCCGGTGGTCTCGTCCGCCGCCCCGACGACCGCCGCCTCGGCGACCTTCGGGTGCGACACGAGCGCCGATTCGATCTCGGTCGTCGACAGGCGGTGGCCCGACACGTTCATCACGTCGTCGACCCGGCCGAGGAGCCACACGTCGCCGTCCTCGTCGAGCTTGGCGCCGTCGCCGGCGAAGTAGAGCCCCGGCCAGCGCGACCAGTAGGTCTCCTTGAACCGCTCGTCGTCGCCCCAGAGCGTGCGGAGCATGGCCGGCCACGGCTCCTTGAGCACGAGGTAGCCGCCGTTGCCGTTGCCCACGGACGTGGCGTCGTCGTCGACCACGTCGGCCGAGATGCCGGGCAGCGCCTTCATCGCCGAGCCGGGCTTGCCGGCGGTGACGCCGGGCAGGGGGCTGATCATGATCTGGCCGGTCTCGGTCTGCCACCAGGTGTCGACGACGGGGCAGCGCTCGCCGCCGATGACCTCGCGGTACCAGACGTAGGCCTCCGGGTTGATCGGCTCACCGACGGACCCGAGCAGGCGCAGCGACGACATGTCGTAGCCGTCGGGGATCTCGCGGCCCTGCTTCATGAAGGTCCGGATCGCGGTCGGGGCGGTGTAGAAGATCGTCACCTTGTAGTCCTGCACGATCTGCCACCAGCGGCCCTTCTCGGGCGTGCCCTCGTACATCACCTGCGTCGCGCCGTTGGCGAGCGGTCCGTAGACCATGTAGGAGTGGCCGGTGACCCAGCCGACGTCGGCGGTGCACCAGTAGACGTCGGTCTCGGGCTTGAGGTCGAAGACCTCCCAGTGCGTGAACGACGTCCCGGTGAGGTAGCCGCCGGTGGTGTGCAGGATGCCCTTCGGCTTGCCGGTGGTGCCGGACGTGTACATGACGTAGAGCGGGTGCTCGGAGTCGTGCATCTCCGGCTCGTGGTCGGCCGACGCGTTGTCGACGGCCTCGTGCCACCACACGTCGCGCGAGTCGTCCCACGCGACGTCCTGGCCCGTCCGGCGTACGACGAGCACGCTGCGCACCAGGTCGCCGGTCTTCTCGACGGCCTCGTCGACGGCCGGCTTGAGCGCGCTCGCGGCTCCGCGGCGGTAGCCGCCGTCGGAGGTGATCACGACGTGGGCGTCGCAGTCGGTGATGCGCGAGGCGAGGGCGTCGGCGGAGAAGCCGCCGAACACGACGGTGTGCGGCGCGCCGAGGCGGGCGCAGGCGAGCATCGCGACGACGACCTCGGGGATCATCGGCATGTAGATCGCGACGCGGTCGCCCTTCTGCACGCCGAGCTCGGTCAGCGCGTTGGCGGCCCTGGACACCTCGTCCTTGAGCTGTGCGTAGGTGATGTCGCGGGTGTCGTCCTCCGGCTCGCCGACCCAGTGGAGCGCCACCTTGTCGCCGTTGCCGGCATCGACGTGGCGGTCGACGCAGTTGACGGAGGCGTTGATGGTGCCGCCGACGAACCACTTGGCGAAGGGCGGGTCGGTCCAGTCGAGGACCTGGTCCCACTTCCGGCCCCAGTCCAGCCGTTCGGCGGCGTCGGCCCAGAACGCCTCGCGGTCGGCGTCGGCGCGGGCGTACGCCTCCTCCTTGACGTTGGCGTCGGCGGCCATCTCGGCCGGGGGCTCGAAGCGCCGGTCCTCGTGCATCAGGTTCGACAGGGTCTGCTCGGACAAGGCTCTCTCCTCGGGCGGGGCAGGTGCTGGGCGGGTGCTGATCAGGGGGCGGGGAACGAAGGAGGTGACCCCCTCGCCGAACCTACTCCGGCTCGGCGAGGGGGTCACCGGTGCTGCTGGCCTCAGTGCTGGACGGCCTGTTCGGCGCCGGCGCCGGTGAGGGCGCGGACCTCGAGCTCGGTGTAGCGGTCCTCGGCGTCCGGCTCACGCTTGGAGATCGTGCCGATGTAGCCGAGCAGGAAGCCCAGCGGGATCGAGACGATGCCCGGGTTGTTGAGCGGGAAGACCGACCAGTCGGAGTCCGGGAACAGCGAGGTCGGGAGACCCGACACGACCGGCGAGAAGAACACCAGACCGACGGCCGACACGAGGCCGCCGTAGATGCTCCACACGGCGCCGCGGGTGTTGAAGCGTCGCCAGAACATGTTGAAGATGATCGCCGGCAGGTTGGCCGACGCCGCGACCGCGAACGCGAGCGCCACGAGGAACGCGATGTTGAGCCGCTGGGCCGGGATCGACAGCGCGATGGCGATCGCGCCGATGACGAACGCAGCGATCCGGGCGACCCGCACCTCGTCCTTCTCGGTGATGGGCTGGTCCTTCTTGATGACGCCCTTGTAGAGGTCGTGCGCCACCGAGGACGAGCTGGCCAGCGTGAGGCCGGCGACCACGGCGAGGATGGTCGCGAAGGCCACCGCCGCGATGAGCGCCAGCAGGACCGCGCCGCCCGTGGAGCCCTCGCCGCCGCCGACGGCTTCGGCAAGCAGCGGTGACGCGAGGTTCTGGTTGCCCCCCAGGAGCGGGTCCACCTGGTCGCGGTCGAGCAGGGCCGCGGCACCGAAGCCGAGGACGAGCGTCATCAGGTAGAAGGCGCCGATCAGGCCGATGGCCCACAGCACCGACTTCCGCGCGTCCTTCGCGGTCGGCACGGTGTAGAAGCGGATCAGGATGTGCGGCAGGCCGGCGGTGCCGAGCACCAGGGCGAGGCCGAGGGACAGGAAGTCGATCTTCGACGTCAGGCTCGCGCCGTACTGGAGACCGGGCTGCAGGAACGCCTCGCCCTTCCCGGAGTTCTCGGCGGCCGCGCCGAGGAGGGAGGAGAGGTTGAAGTTGAACTCGACCAGCACCAGCACCACGATCAGTGCGGAGCCGATCATCAGCAGCACGGCCTTGACGATCTGGACGTACGTCGTGCCCTTCATGCCGCCGACCACGACGTAGAAGATCATCAGCGCACCGACGCCGATGATGGTGATGTTCTGGACCGTCTGGCTGTCCACGCCGAGGAGCAGCGCGACGAGGGTGCCCGCGCCGACCATCTGGGCGAGCAGGTAGAAGATCGACACCACGACCGTCGAGACCGACGCCGCCGTGCGGACGGGGCGCTGGCTCATCCGGAACGCCAGCTGGTCGGCCATCGTGTAGCGACCCGCGTTGCGGAGCATCTCCGCCACGAGCAGCAGCGCGACGAGCCACGCGACGAGGAAGCCGATGGAGTAGAGGAAGCCGTCGTAGCCGTAGACCGCGATGGCGCCGGAGATGCCGAGGAACGACGCCGCCGACATGTAGTCGCCGCCGATGGCGAGACCGTTCTGGAAGCCGGAGAACGACCGTCCGCCGGAGTAGAAGTCGGCGGCCGTCTTGGTCTGGCGGCTCGCCCAGAAGGTGATGCCGATCGTCAGCGCGACGACCGACAGGAACAGGAACGTGGTCAGGACCTGGGTGTCCATCAGGCGTCGTCTCCCTTGCGGTACTCCGCGTCGAGCTGGCGGGCCAGCGGGTCGAGCTTGGCGTTGGAGAAGCGGGCGTACATCCAGGCGAGGCCGAACGTCGTCACGAACTGGAGGAGGCCGAAGATCAGCGCCACGTTGATGTGGCCCCAGACCTGAGTCGACATGAAGTCGCCCGCCCAGCTGGAGCAGACGACGTACAGCAGGTACCAGGCCAGGAACGCGACCGTCGCCGGGAACACGAAGCCGCGGTAGCGGCGCCGCAGCTCGGTGAACTCGGGTGTCGCATGCAGCCGGTCGTAGATGGGGTCGTGGCGCGCGGCTTGCTGTTGGTCGGTCACGGATCGGGTCCTTCCGAGCGCGGGGGGCGGCCACGGGTGTGACCGCCGTCACCGTGGCACCGGTCGCTCGGCCCGCGGGAGGGGTGCGCGTCGAGGCGTCGGTCGATGGGCGTCGTCCGTCGCCCAGCGGTCGGTGTCGTACGACGAGCGGTCGGCGCGTCGGTCGGGTCAGGCGCTGAGCTCGGCCCAGGCGACCTTGCCGCCGGCCGTGGAGTCACAGCCCGTGCGGCGCGAGAGGACCGAGACGATGGCCATGCCGCGGCCGTCCTGGTCGCCCGGCTGGGCGCGGTGGTAGCGGGGCCAGGCCCGGGATCCGTCCTCCACCGACACCCGCACGACGTCGCCGGTCCGCACCAGCGAGGTCCGGAACGGCGAGCTGGCGTGGGTGACGGCGTTGGTCGCGAGCTCGGACGTGATGAGGACGGCATCGCTGACGAGGTGGTCGAGCCCCCACCCGGCGAGCGCGTCACGCACGAAGCCGCGGACCGAGCCGACCGCCGCGGGGACGGGCAGGTACACGCTGGAACGGACGGCGTCCCCGTCCGCTGTGGTCCCGCCGGAGCCGGGGAGCAGCCCGGCCAGGCTGACGTGGTCGTGGAGCCCGCACATCAGGGCGACGTCGCCGAGCTCGGCCTCGGCGAGGACCGACCCGGGATAGGCGCACAGCAACCGGACCGGATGCCGGGCGATCACGCCGTTCCACAGCGACTCCAGCTCGAGGGCGGCCGCCACCTCGCCGCGCTCCCAGAGCATGGCGACCATCTCCCCGAACGCGCTCACCCCGGGTCCGCCGGTCGGCACCACGGAGGCGACGAAGGTGGCGAACAGGTCGGGGTCGGGGCGCCCGTCCACCAGGAAGCGAGCCATCGACTCGTCGGCGTCGAGCGTGGTCAGGGCGCCGTCCCGGCGCGCCCGATCGACGTCGACCGCGCGCGTGACGAGAAGGGCTTCCACCGCGTGGCGGTGCGCGGGGCGGCTGATGGTGACGACGGGGACGCCGTCGTCCAGCGACGTCGCCACGAAGTCGGCCACGCGTGCTACGAGCGAGGTCGCGTCCGCATAGGCCGCGACCTCGTGCTCTCGGTCGGTCATCGAGCAGAACCTCTCCCCAACACCGAGCCGAGCCCTCGGTCCCACGTCTGTACTTGTTCCCTCTGGGATTGTGCACCCTTCGACCGCGGGCGGGAAGGGACCAAAGGTCCTGTGCCCGACGTGCGTCGACCCGGGGGTGTGAGGTCGTGAGGAGAAGTTGACGACTCCGCCACCGGAGCAGCAGGCTGGGTGACACACCGGGAGCCGACGCTCGTCGGCATGAGCACCCCCACGCCCCGTCGCACGCGTCGCTGGATCGAGGACTGGCGCCCGGAGGACGCCGACTTCTGGGAGGGAGGCGGCCGCGCGGTCGCCCGCCGCAACCTGGTGTGGTCGATCTTCGCCGAGCACGTCGGCTTCTCGGTCTGGCTGATCTGGAGCGTCTCGTCGGCGTTCCTGCTCGCACAGGGCTTCGCGTTCACGCCTCAGCAGCTGTTCCTGCTCGTCGCGCTCCCCAACCTCGTCGGCTCGCTGCTGCGGCTGCCCTACACGTTCGCGGTGCCGAAGTTCGGCGGGCGCAACTGGACGATCGTCAGCGGCGCGATGCTGCTGGTGCCGACGCTGCTGTTCGCGTACGCCGTGCAGGACCCGACGACGCCCTACTGGGCGTTCTGCCTGATCGCCGCGACCGCGGGCGTCGGCGGCGGCAACTTCGCCTCGTCGATGGCCAACATCAACTTCTTCTACCCCTCCGATCGGAAGGGCGCGGCGCTCGGGCTCAACGCGGCCGGCGGCAACCTCGGGGTCTCGCTGATCCAGCTGCTGCTCCCCGTCATGGTCGGCGGTGCCGGCATCTTCGGTCTCGTGCAGGCGTCCGGTGGCGGCATCCACCTCGAGCGGGCGGCGTACGCCTATGCGGGCCTGGCACTGCTCGCGACGGCCGCCGCGTGGCTCTGGATGGACAACCTCGCCACCGTGACGTCGTCGCCGCGGGAGCAGATGCAGGTCGTGAAGCAGCGTCGGACGTGGCAGCTGTCGCTGCTCTACATCGGCACGTTCGGCTCGTTCATCGGCTACTCGGCTGCGATGCCGCTGCTGATCAGGCTCAACTTCTGGGTGCCGGAGCCCGCCCCGCTCGGCACCGGCATCTACTTCGCGTTCTACGCCTTCCTCGGCGCCGGTGTCGGCTCGCTCACCCGACCGCTCGGCGGGTGGCTGGCCGACCGGTGGGGCGGTGCACGGGTGACCCTGGCGTCGTTCGTCGCGATGGTCGTCTTCACCCTCGGCGTGCTGTGGACGGTCAACCAGCTCACCCCCAACCCGGGCGCCGACCCGGCCGTGGCGAGCGCCAACGCCGCCTGGTTCCCGCTGTTCCTCGGCTTCTTCCTCTGCATCTTCGCCGCCACCGGCGTCGGCAACGGCTCGGTCTACAAGATGATCCCCGCCCTGTGGAAGGCCTCGGCGGAGCGCCAGACCGCGCCGGGCACGCCGGATCGGGAGGCCGCCCTGACCTCGGCCACCCGGCAGTCGTCCTCCGCGCTCGGCGTAATCGGTGCAGTCGGTGCCGTGGGCGGCTTCCTCGTCCCGCTCGCCTTCGCCGCCCCCTGGGTCGGCGACCCGCTGACCGCGACGCGTGCCGCCTTCACGGTCTTCACCGCCTACTACCTCGGCTGCGCCGCACTCACCTGGGCGCTCTACCTGCGCCGACCGGTGCGGGCCCACGGGCTCGCGGCCGCGGAGATCTGATGACCCAGACACAGACCCACTGCCCCTACTGCTCCCTGCAGTGCGGGATGAAGCTGGCCGGCCGTCGCACGCCCGAGGTGTCGGCGTGGGAGGGGTTCCCCGTCAACCGCGGGGCGCTGTGCCGCAAGGGGTGGGCCGCGGCCGGGCTGTACGGCGGTCGCGAGCGGCTCACGTCGCCGCTGGTGCGCGACCGGGAGACCGGCGAGTGGTCGGCCGTCTCGTGGGACGACGCCCTGGACCGGGTCGCCGCCGGGATCCGCGCCGCCCAGGCGGCGGGCGGGCCGGACAAGGTCGCCGTCTTCGGCGGCGGCGGGCTCACCAACGAGAAGGCCTACTCCCTCGGCAAGTTCGCGCGGGTCGCGCTCGGCACCTCGCAGATCGACTACAACGGGCGCTGGTGCATGAGCTCGGCCGCCTCATCGGGGATCCGCGCGTTCGGCCTCGACCGCGGGCTGCCGTTCCCGCTCGCCGACGTCGAGGAGACCGACGTGCTGGTGCTCGTCGGCTCCAACCTCGTCGAGACGATGCCGCCGGCCGCCCGCCACCTCGACCGGCTGCGCGAGCGGGGCGGCAAGGTCGTCGTCATCGACCCGCGGCGTACGCCGACCGCGGACCGCGCCGACCTCCACCTCCAGCCGGTGCCGGGCACCGACCTCGCGCTCGCGCTGGGGGTGCTGCACCTGCTCGTCGCCGCCGGCGCGGTCGACCCGTCCTACCTCGCCGAGCGCACCACCGGGTGGGAGGACGTGCGCGATTCGGTCGCCTCCTGGTGGCCCGAGCGCGTCGAACGGGTCACCGGGATCGACGCCCACGAGGTGCGGGCGCTGGCGGCCATGCTGGTGCGCCCTCGCGTCATGGTGCTCACCGCGCGCGGGGCGGAGCAGCACTCGACCGGCTCGGACACCGTGCTCGCTTGGATCAACGTCGCCCTCGCGTTGGGCATGGTCGGCCGGCGCGGTGCGGGCTACGGCTGCCTGACCGGCCAGGGCAACGGCCAGGGCGGGCGTGAGCACGGGCAGAAGGCCGACCAGCTGCCCGGCTACCGCCGCATCGACGACCCGGCGGCCCGCGCGCACGTCGCCGGGGTGTGGGGCGTCGACCCCGACGCGCTGCCCGGCCCCGGGCGGTCGGCGTACGAGCTCCTCGACGCCCTCGGCACGCCCGACGGGCCGTCTGCGCTGCTGGTCCTCGGGTCGAACATCGTCGTCAGCGCGCCGCGAGCGACCCACGTGACCTCGCGGCTGGAGGCGCTGGACCTGCTCGTGGTGTGCGACGTCGTGATGTCGGAGACGGCGGCGCTGGCCGACGTCGTGCTTCCGGTGACGCAGTGGGCCGAGGAGACCGGGACGATGACCAACCTCGAGGGTCGGGTGGTCCTGCGGCAGCGCGCGATCACGCCGCCGTCGGGCGTGCGCTCGGACCTGGAGGTGCTCGCCGGGCTGGCCGAGCGGCTCAGCTCGCAGGCGTCGTTCCCGACCGACCCGGAGGAGGTCTTCGCCGAGCTCGGCCGTGCGTCGGCGGGCGGCCCGGCCGACTACTCGGCGATCACCTACGACCGGATCCGGGACGAGCAGGGCGTCTTCTGGGGCGGCGAGCGGCTCTTCGCCGAGTCCTTCGCGCACGCCGACGGCCTGGCCCGGATGTACGCCGTCGAGCACCGCGGAGCGGCCGAGCAGCCGTGCGCGGACTACCCGATCCACCTCACCACCGGCCGCGTGCTCGCGCAGTACCAGTCCGGCGCCCAGACCCGCCGCGTCCGCTCGCTGCCGGATGACGGGCCGTTCGTCGAGATGCACCCACTGCTCGCCGGACGCCTCGGCGTCGGGCAGGGCGACGCGGTGCGCGTCGCGACCCGGCGCGGCGAGATGACCGCCCCCGCGAAGGTGGTGCCGACGATCCGGCCCGACACCGTCTTCGTGCCGTTCCACTGGGTGGGGGCCAACCGGCTCACCAACGACGCCCTCGACCCGGCGTCCCGGATGCCGGAGTTCAAGGTGTGCGCCGCCCGCGTCTCGCCGGTCGCCGCCCATGCCTGAGCGGCCCCAGCGGATCGTCGTCGTCGGCGGTGGGATGGCCGCCGTCCGGCTGAGCGAGCACCTCGCCGAGGACGAGCGGTTCGCCGTCACGGTCCTCGCCGACGAGGCCAGCCCGCCGTACAACCGCATCCTGCTGTCGTCGGTGCTCGAGGGGACCCACGCGGCCGACGCGCTGACCCTGCGGTCCGCGGAGTGGTACGCCGACCACGGGATCGACCTGCGCCTCGGAGCCCGCGTGCTCGAGGTCGACCGGGAGGCCCGCGACGTCGTGCTCGTCGACGGGCAGCGGGTCGGCTTCGACCGGCTCGTCCTGGCCTGCGGCTCGATCCCCACCCTGCCGCCGATCCGCGGGCTGGTCCGCCGCGACGGCACCCTCGATCCGCGCGTCCACGCGTTCCGCACCCTCGACGACTGCCGCCGGCTGGACGAGGCCACCCGCACGCTGGTCGCCCCGCTGGTCGAGAGGCCGCCCGCGCCCAGGGCAGTCGTCGTCGGCGGCGGGCTGCTCGGCCTGCAGGTCGCGCGGGCACTGGCGGTGCGCGGGCTGCTCACCGAGGTCGTCGAGGGCGCCGACCACCTCCTCGCGAGCCAGGTCGGCTCCGGTGCGGGGGCCGTCCTCGCCCGGGACCTGCGACGGCTCGGGACCGAGGTCTACACCGGCGCCCGCGCCGTCCGGCTCACCGGCGACGGGCTGCAGCTCGACAACGGCCACGTCCTGCCCAGCGACCTCGTCGTCCTCACCGCCGGCGGCCGGCCGTCGACGGCGCTCGCCCGCCGCGCCGGCCTTATGGTCCGCCGCGGGGTGGTCGTCGACCACACCCTCACCAGCGTCACCGACGACCGGGTGCACGCCATCGGCGACTGCGCCGAGCACCGTCGTCGTACGACCGGCTTCGTCCCGCCCGCGTGGGAGCAGGCCGAGGTGCTCGCCCGGGTGCTGCGCGGCGAGGAGGCGACGTACGACGGCAGCCGGAGCGTCGCGCGCCTGCGCGCCACCGGCCTCGACGTCGCCGTGCTCGGCGACCCCGAGCGCGCGGAGGGCGAGGTCGTGGAGGTGACCAACCCGATCGCCGGCTCGCACCGCCGCCTCGTCGTGCACGGTGGGCGGATCGTCGCCGCGGCGCTCGTCGGCGACCTGTCCCGCGTCGGGCTCATCACCCAGCTCTACGACCGCGGGACCCTGCTCGGCCCCGACGAGCCCGGCCAGCTGCTCCTGCCCGAGGCGACGGACTCCCCGGCGCCGCTGCCCGACGAGGCGGAGGTCTGCGCGTGCGCCGGCGTGACGGCGGGCGAGGTCCGGGCCTGCGGGTCCGTCGGTGAGTGCGTCGACCGGACCCGGGCCACGACCGGCTGCGGCGGGTGCGCGGACGTCGTACGCCGCCTCGTCGAGGACAGCCCGACGCCGGTCGCGGTCGGCTGACAACTTCCCCGCACGTCGCTGCGTCCCACGGGGGTACCGGAGGAGGGTGCAGGTGAGCAGACGGGTCCTGGCTGGCGCGGCCGCGCTCGTCGTCGGCTTCCTCGGCGGCATGCAGCTGCACCAGGTCGTGGCGTCGGGCGACGAGCCGCGGCCGATGGTCCGCGCGATCGACCCGAGCGCGCACCGCGACGACGAGGTGGACGTCGAGGACTGTCCCCAGGCCGCGACGGCACCGCCCTACCCGGTCAACGAGAACGGCATGTCCTACGGCTCCGGCGCCGCCATCGACGCGGACGACCCGGGGCCGGACCTGATCGCCGCCTACGGCACCAACGGGAGGTGCGGTTTCGTCCGCGCCTCCGACCGGCAGCAGGACCTGCCGCCCAGCCCGGAGGAGGCACTGGCGTACATGGCCGACCTCGACCCGGACGGCCGGGACATCCCGCTCTACGCCCAGGACGGCGTCACCGTCATCGGCCGCTTCCACATCGGCCCGGGCAGGGGCTTGACCTCAGGTGCACCCGAGGCCCCACGATCGACCTCATGACCGATGCGATCGCCGTCCAGGAGCTCCGGATCACCCTGACCGTCGACGACTTCGACGCTGCCGTGCGCCTCTACCGCGACGCGCTCGGCCTGCCCGAGGTGGCCGACTGGAGCAGTGACCAGGGGCGGGTGCTGCTGCTCGACGCCGGGCGCGCGACCCTCGAGCTCTTCGACGAGGCGCAGGCCGCGATGGTCGACGACCTCGAGGTGGGGGAGCGGGTCTCGGGCAAGGTCCGCCTGGCCCTCCGGGTGCCGGCCGCCGACGCCGCTGCCTCGACCCTCGTGGCCGCCGGTGCCACGGCCGTCGCCCCCGCCGTGGACACCCCCTGGGGCGACCGCAACGCCCGCGTCGCCGCCCCCGACGGCATGCAGCTGACGCTGTTCACGCTGTCGGAGGAGTCCTGATCATCCAGAGGCCCGGGTCGGGCACGGGCTCGAAGCCGTGGCCCGCGTAGACCTCGTGGGCGTCCCTCGTCTTGAGCAGCGTGCGGCCGACGCCGAGCTCGTCGACACGCTGGGCGACCACGGCCACCAGCCGCTTACCCAGCCCGCGACCGCGGTGGTCGCGGTCGACGTACACGTCACAGAGCCAGGCGAAGGTGGCGTGGTCGGTGACGACCCGGGCGTACGCCACCTGCCGGCCGTCGTCGGTGAAGGCGCCGACGTTCAGCGAGTGCTCCGCTGCCGTGGCGACGGCCTCGCGGCTGCGCCCCAGGGACCAGTACGCGTCGGTGCTGAGCCAGTCGTGGACGAGGTCGAGGTCCATGGCGGCCAGGTCGGTGCGGATCGCGTAGTCGGTCACGCCCGCATCTTCGTCGATCGGGCTGGACCGGGCTTGAGCGGCGGTCGGCGCGGGCCGATCATGGTGAGATGGGCGACGTCGAGTTCGAGATCGAGCGCACGGTTGCGGCGCCGATCGACGACGTCTTCGCCCGCCTCGCCGACATCGAGGGACACAACGCGTGGGTGCCCGGGCGGGGCAGCATCCTGCGCGGGACGCGGCAGACGTCGCCCGGTCCGGTGACCGCCGGCACGACCTACGAGGACCGCACCCGGATGGGGACGATGCCGGGCGAGATCGCCGAGCTCGACGCCCCGAACCGGATCGTCTACCACTGGTGGGACCGCGGCTCGTCCGGGAAGACCAGGATGGAGGGCTGGCCCGGCTACACCCTCGAGGCCGTCGGCGAGCGGGAGACGCGCGTGCGCCACGACGTGCGGCTGCGGGCCAACGGCATCCGCGCGCTCGGAACGCCGGTGCTGCGGATCATCGCCCACCGTGAGCGGACGGCGACCATGGACGCGCTCGTACGCTCCTTCGCCTAGCGCCTCGTCGGGTGCGGTCGCCGCAGGGAGTCGGGCAGCAGCCCGGCGCCCGCACCGCGCTCGCCCTGGACGTCGTCGGGGTTGGAGAAGGCACAGGACCGCAGGCTCAGGCAGCCGCAGCCGATGCAGCCGTCGAGGCCGCTCTTGAGGCGCTGCAACGCCGCGATCTGCTCGTCGAGCCGACGGCCCCAGTGCCGGGAGATGCGCTGCCAGTCGGCCTTCGTGGGGGTGCGGTTGCCGGGCAGCCGGCCCAGCTCCTCGCGGATCTCCTCGATGGTGAGGCCGACGTTGGACGCCGCGCGGATGAAGGCCAGTCGCCGCAGCACGTTCCGCTCGAACCGTCGCTGGCCGCCGCCGGACCGGTGTGCCTCGATGAGCCCCTCGGCCTCGTAGTAGCGGATCGCCGACGCGGCGAAGCCGCTGCGCCGCGAGATCTCTCCCATCGGGAGCAGGTCCCGACCATCCATCTGTCACACACCCCTTGAACTCAAGTTCACTTCAACTTGAACCATGGTGTCATGACGACGAAGACGACGGTACGGGTGGCACTGGTCACCGGGGGATCGACTGGGCTGGGCCTGGCACTGAGCGCCGAGCTGGCGCGGCAGGGCTGGCAGGTGATCACGGACGGGCGCAGCGAGGAGAAGTTCAAGGGCGCAGCGCTGCCCGAGGCGGTGACGGTGGTCGTCGGCGACCTCACCGACGCGGACCACCGCGACCGCCTCCGGGCGGAGGTGGAGCGTCACGGCCGGCTCGACCTCCTGGTCCACAACGCGAGCACCCTCGGCCCGTTGCCGATGCGCGCGCTGGCCGAGGTCGACATCCCCGACCTGATGCAGGTCTGGCGGACCAACATCGGCGGCCCGTTGGTCCTCACGTCGGCCCTCCTTCCGTGGTTGCGCGAGGCGAACGGCGTGCTGTTGTCGATCAGCTCGGACGCGGCGGTCCAGCACTACGAGACGTGGGGGCTCTACGGCGCCAGCAAGGCGGCGCTCGACCACGTGACCCTGACCTACGGCGTGGAGACCGGGCTGCGGGCGTACGCCGTCGACCCCGGCGACATGCGGACGGCGATGCACCAGGACGCCTTCCCGGGCGAGGACATCTCGGACCGGCCGCTGCCGGAGACCGTCGTGCCGCACGTCCTGGCGCTGGTGGACGCGCGGCCGGAGTCGGGTCGGTACGTCGCTGCCGACCTCGGAGGTGTCCTCGGATGACCCTCCTGCACGAGACACCGCACACCCGCTTCACCGCGTCGTCCTTCGCGCCGCAGCCGGCAGAGGACCGCGGCCTCGCGCGTGACGAGGTGCGACTCCTGGTGGCCACACCGGACGGCCTGTCGCACGGACGCTTCCGCGACCTGCCCGACCACCTGCGCGCTGGCGACGTGCTGGTCGTCAACACGTCGGCCACGGTCGCCGCCGAGGTCGACGCCGACCTCGACGGGCGCCCGGTGGTGGTCCACGTTGCGCACCGCCTCGACGACGGTGACGCCGTCGTCGAGCTGCGGACCGCGCCCGACGCGGCCCGGGCGCTGCTGACGGCGAGCACCGGCGAGGTGGTGCGGATCGGCGACGTACGCCTGGTCCTCCGCGAGCCGTGGCCCGGCGGGGCCTCGTCCCCGACGGGCACCGGCAACCGGCTGTGGCGCGCGTCGGTGCGCGGCGACCTCGACCGCCAGCTCGACTGGAACGGCCGCCCCATCGCCTACGGCTACCTCGACCGTCGCTACCCGCTCGATGACTACCAGACCGTCTTCGGGACGCGGCCCGGGAGCGCGGAGATGGCCTCGGCTGCGCGCCCGTTCACCCACGAGCTCGTCACCCGGCTGGTCACCGCGGGCGTCCAGCTCGCGCCCGTCACGCTGCACACCGGGGTGTCGTCGCAGGAGGCTGGGGAGGCGCCCGGGCCGGAGTGGTTCGAGGTGACTCCCACGACCGCGAGGGTGCTCAACCAGGCGCGAGCCAACGGCGGGCGCGTCGTCGCCGTCGGGACCACGGCGACCCGTGCGGTCGAGTCCACCGTGCGCGGGTCGAGCGTCGTCGCGGGCCGCGGGTGGACGGACCGGGTCGTCACGCCCGCCACCCCGCCCCGGGTCGTGGACGGCCTCGTCACGGGCTGGCACGACCCGATGGCGTCGCACCTCCTGCTCGTCGAGGCGGTCGCCGGCGCGCGCCTCACGCAGGCGGCGTACGACGCTGCAGTCGCGGAGGGCTACCTCTGGCACGAGTTCGGCGACTCGGCACTGCTGCTGCGCAGGTGAGTCCCCGCGGCCTCCGAAATTCAGGCGAAACTGTGGGTCCCGCACCGGTGCATCGTCCTAGATTGGACAGATGATTCTCGGGTCGCACCGCGCGTCTGCCGACCTCGGCACGCTCGAGCCGGGGACGCACCTGTGCGCGCTCGAGCCCGACGCGGCCATGCTCGACCGGGTCGCGGCGACCTTCGTCGGCCAGGGCCTCGCCGCTGGCGACCAGCTCCTCTACATCGCGTCCGAGGACCAGGTCGACGGGCTCGTCCGGAGCCTGTCGCGGCACCTCGACGCAGGGCAGGCCCTCGCCACCGGGCAGCTCCTGTCCAGCTCGTTCGAGGGGGCCTACGGCCCATCGGGTCCCGTCGACCTCGACGTCGTCGCCGACGGGTTCCGGCTCGCGGCGCACCAGGCGCAGAAGTGCGGGTTCCCCGGCCTCCGGGTGGCCGCGCGGATGGACGACCTGGCCGGGCTGCTCGGCTCCATGGACGAGGTGCTGGCCTGGGAGCGGAAGGCCACCGACCTGCAGCGCGACCTCCAGGTCAGCTCGGTCTGCCTCTACGACACCCACCGGCTCGAGGCGGGGCAGGGCGCCACGCTGGCTCGCGAGCACGACGGGATGGCGCCCGACATCGACGTCGCCCCGATCGCCACCTTCCTTGCGGTCGACGATCCCTGGGGCGTGCAGGTGCGGGGCGAGGTCGACGTGTCCAACCGGCACCTCCTGCACCGCCTGGTGCTCTCGCGGGCCGCCGTGATGCCTCGGCTCCGTCTGGACCTCGAGGGCGTGACGTTCGCCGACGCGGGCACGGTCGCCCGTCTCCATTCCATCGCCGCCGCGCTCCCTGAGGGAGGCCATCTCGTGCTGGCGCGCGTACCGTCCGTCGTACGCCGTGTCCTGGACGCCACCGGACTTGGGCACGAAAGATTGAGGCTCGAGCCATGACCCTGCCAGCCACGCACACGAGCCTCCTCTACGAGAGCGACCGTCACTACGCGTCGGAGGCCGGGAGCTTCGTGCGGGACGGCCTCGAGCAGGGGCACCGCGCCCTGGTCATGGCGCCGCCGTCGCGCTTGGAGCTGCTGCACACCGAGCTCGGTGGCGATGCGGCCGAGGTCACGTTCGTCGAGGACGACGTCGCCTACGCGCCGCAGTGGAAGGCCTACCGCGTCCTTCTCGACTTCGCGGCCGCTGCGCCGGAGGTCCGCTCCTGCGTGATCGCCGAGCAGACCCTCGCGAGACGCTCATCTGCCGAGCTCGTCGACTACCGCCGGCTCGAGGCCGCGATCAACGTGGTGTTCGCCGAGCAGGCGGTCGACCTCCTGTGCCCCTACGACGCGGGTCGGCTGCCGTCGGACCTCCTCGACATCGCACGGCACTCCCACAACGGCCTGCGGGTCGGGGGAAGCGTGTCCCCGAACCCCGCCTTCGCGGATCCGATGGGCGTCCTGGCCGGCCTGTCCTACGTGGCGCCGCCGCCCGTGGGCGCCACCACCCTCGAGTGCTCCCGCCACTCCGACGTCGCGGTGACCCGGCGGACGGTCCGCGCGCATCACGCCGAGATCGGGCTCGACCCTGACCTGGCCGCCGACGTCGAGCTCGCGGTCTCCGAGGTCCTGACCAACGCCCTCCTGCACGGCTCGCCGCCCACTCGCGTCCACCTCTACGAGGAGGCCGACATGTGGGTGTGCCACGTCCAGGACGGCGGCGGCCTGCCGGTCGACCTCCTCGCGGGCGTCCTACCACCCACCGAGCCGTCCGACCACGGCTACGGGCTGTGGCTCGCGCGCCAGCTCGTCGCGGCCGTCGACGTCGGCAGCGACCTCACCGGCACGCACGTGCGGCTGCACGTGCGCATGCCCGGCTGACCCGGCCTGAGTCGCCTTCAGCCAGTCGGAGCGCGTCGGGGCAGGCGCACCGCCACGACCGTGTGCCCCGGCTCCGAACGGACGTCGATGGCCCCGCCGTGCCGCTCGACGACGATCCGCCGGGAGATGTCGAGGCCGAGGCCCGTCCCCTTCCCGACCTCCTTGGTCGTGAAGAACGGCTCGAAGGCGTGGGCGGCGACCTCGTCGGTCATGCCCGCCCCGGTGTCGCAGACCTCGACCACGACGTGGTGCTCGTCCGCGTAGGTGCGCAGGGTGAGGGTGCCGGATCCGTCCATCGCGTCGACGGCGTTGTCCACGAGGTTGGTCCACACCTGGTTGAGCTCACCGGGGTTGGCCGTGACGGCCGGCACGGAGTCGTCGTAGTCGCGCACGACCGTGACACCGCCACGCAGCTTGTGACCGAGCATGACCAGGGTGCTCTCCAGGCCGTCGACGACGCGGACGTCCTGGACGGCGGCGCGGTCGAGCTGGGAGTAGGACTTCACGGCCGACACGAGGTCGGAGATGCGCCGGGTGGCGTCCTGCGCCTCCGCGATGAGCACGGCGGTCGTCACGGAGCTCGCCACCCACTCGAGGCCGGCCTGGAGGGCGGTGCCCGGCAGGGCGGATGCCGCGCGGTCGAGCCACGCCGGCGAGACGCCCGCCGCGGCCAACGCCGGGGCGATCACCCAGTCGCGGTCGACGGCGTGGTCGCCGAGCCAGTCGAGGAGCGACTCCTCGAGGTCGGCGAGGGCGACCCCTGTGGGCGCGGACGGGACGTCGATCGAGCGGCGCAGCTCGTCGAGGGCGACGAACTGGGACGCCGAGATCCCCTCGCCCGCGAGCTGCTGGAGGGAGGCGAACACGTCGTCGCTCGACTGCTGGAGCGCGCCGACGGAACGGACCGCCGCCGAGGCTGGGTTGTTGATCTCGTGGGCGAGACCGGCCGCAAGGGTGCCCAGCGCGACGAGCGCCTCGCGCTGGCGGGCGTTGTGCTCGATGCGTCGGGCCGTGCCGATCAGGCCGCGCAGCAGGTGGACGGCGAAGGGGAACCAGTCCTCGCCGATACGGGCCAGCTCGGGCGCCGTCAGCCGGAAGACGCGCGACGCCTCGAGCACGCGCGCCGACCCCATGTAGATGCCGTGCTCGTCCCACGCGCGGAAGCCCCCGGCCCACTGCCCGGCGGTCTCCATGGTCGCCATCACCGCCTCGTCGTGGCCGATGCGGCGCACGAGGTCGATGCGACCGGACAGGAGCACCCACCAGTCGTCGGCCGGGCGGCCCTCGTCGAAGAGGTGCGCCCCCGGCTCGTACGTCTCCTCGGTGCCCGCCGCTGCCAGCTCCGCCACCTGCGCGTCGGTGAAGCCCGCGAGGATCGAGACCGCACGCAGCTCGTCGGCCAGCGTCATGTCGTCGCCAGGTAGCGGTGGACGAGGTAGACCGACATCGCTCCCTCGCCGACGGCCGACGCGACCCGCTTCATCGAGTCACGGCGTACGTCACCGGCGGCGAACACGCCGGGCACGCTGGTCTCCAGCGCGAAGGGGCCGCGCTCCAGCGGCCAGCCGTCGTCGGCCGGGAGATCGGGGCCGGTCAGCACGAAGCCCCGGTCGTCGCGGGAGACGACCTCGCCCAGCCAGTCGGTGCGCGGAGCCGCCCCGATGAAGACGAACACCCAGCCGGTCTCGACCTCCTCGACGCGCCCTGCGGCGCGGTCGCACAGCGTGATCGCCTCGAGGTGCCCGTCGCCGCGGGCACTGACGACCTCGGTCTGCAGCCGCACCTCGATCGTGGGCGCGGCCAGGATCCGGCCGATGAGGTACTGCGACATGGATGCCTCGAGGGAGTCGCCGCGCACCACCAGCACGACGCGCGCCGCGTAGCGGGCGAAGTTGAGCGCCGCCTGCCCGGCGGAGTTGGCCGCACCCACGACGTAGACGTCCTCGCCGGCCGTCTGCACCGCCTCGCTCGCGCTGGCGCCGTAGTAGAGCCCGCGCCCGACGACCTCGTCCAGCCCGGGAGCGCCCAGCCGCCGGTAGGACACGCCACTGGCGACCAGCACCGCGCGGGCCTCGATGTCCGCCGAACCGTCCAGGAGCACCGCGCGCACCGGGCCGCGCGTCTCGAACCCGAGGACGTCGCGCGCCAGCACCATCTCGGCGCCGAAGCGCCTCGCCTGGGCGACCGCCCGGTGGGTGAGGTCCGCCCCGGACAGCCCCTTGGGGAAGCCGAGGTAGTTCTCGATGGACGCGCTCTGCCCGGCCTGGCCGCCGGGTGCGTCGCGCTCGACGACCACGGTCGCGAGCCCCTCGCTGGCGGCGTACACCGCTGCGGCGAGGCCGGCGGGTCCGGCGCCGACGATGCAGAGGTCGTAGAGGGGCCGCTCCGCACGCGTGCGCAGCCCGAGCGCACCGGCGAGCTCGACCATCGTGGGGGAGCGCAGCGCCACACCGTCGGGCAGCGCGACGACGGGGAGGTCGTCGGCACCCGCCTGCGCGAGCTCGAGCAGCCGGGTCGCCTCGTCCGCGGACCCCGCGTCACCGACCTCGAGCCAGCGGTAGGGCACGTGGTTGTGGGTGAGGAAGGTCTTCACGTCCACGGTCCGCTCGGACCACCGGTGCCCGACGACACGCACCTCGGAGTCGCGGTCGGGGTGGTCGTTGGCCCAGTCGCGGAGCAGCTCGTCGAGCACGGGGTAGAGCCGGTCCTCGGGCGGGTCCCACGGCTTCATCAGGTAGTAGTCGAGCGCGATGTCGTTGATCGCGCGGATCGCGACGTCGGTGTCGGCGTACGCCGTCAGGAGCAGCAGCTTGGAGTCGGGGGACTGCTGCCGCACCTCCCGCAGCACCTCGATGCCCGTCATCCCCGGCATCCGCTGGTCGGACACGACCGCGGCGACCGGACGGTCCTTCAACAGCTGGTCGGCGAGGATCTCGAGCGCCTCCTGCCCCGACGTGGCCCGCAGGACCCGGTAGTCCTGGCCGTAGCGCTGGCGGAGGTCGCGCACGACGGCGGCGACCACGGCCGCGTCGTCGTCGACCGCGAGGATGGCGGGCTTCGCCATCGGCACCTCCCCGTTCGTTGCCGTCCCCGGACGCTACTGCCGTCCGCGCGGCGCACACAGGTGGTCAAGACCAGCTCACGTCGTCGCCGAGTCCCACCTTCGGCGCAAGTCCCGGTAGGCTAGGTGGTGTTGAAGGGACGGCTCCACGTCGCCCAGGCCGCGCACCACGCGCGACCCGTATCTTGTTTCCCTGGTTTTCGGTTCGCTGGACATCAGCACGGATGGATGTCTTCAGCAGCTCGGCGGCAGGTCGCCGCCGACAGAGAACAAAGGAACAGATCATGGCTCAGGGCACCGTCAAGTGGTTCAACGCTGACAAGGGCTTCGGCTTCATCGCGCAGGACGGCGGCGGCGAGGACGTCTTCGTGCACTTCTCCGCGATCCAGTCCGGCGGCTTCAAGTCCCTCGACGAGAACCAGAAGGTCGAGTTCGACGTGACGCAGGGCCCCAAGGGCCCGCAGGCCGAGAACGTCAAGGTCGTCTGACGCACCCCGAGGAGCCCCGACCGCCCTGCGGTCGGGGCTCCTCGCGCGTCCGGCCCCGGCTCGTCCCTGGGGGTGGACGACGTCGCCCCCGATCTGGGGCAGGCTCTGCAGCGTGAGCTCGTCGACGGAGCGGCGCGAAGCCGCTCGCACCCTGTCCCTCGTCTGGGTCGTCCTCGTCCTCGGCGTCCTGGCCACCGGCTGGCTGCTGACCGGACCGCTGGCCTCGGTGGTCGACCCCTGGGACGACGGCGTCGTGCGCTGGCTCGAGGACCACCGCACGCCCGGCCTCGACACGGCAGCCGCCGCAGGCAGCGCGATCGCGGACACGATCGTGGGTGTCTCCCTCGCCGCGGTGGTGGGTCTGGCCGGCTCGTGGTGGCAACGCTCGTGGCGTCCACTCGTCTACTTCACGGTGCTCGTCGGGGGCTACCTCGCCCTCTACGTCATCGTCACGCATCTCGTCCCGCGCGACCGCCCGCCGGTGGAGATCCTCGACCCCGGGCTGGTGCCGGACCACAGCTACCCGTCCGGGCACATGGCGACCTCCATCCTCGTCTACGGCGGCATCGTGCTGTGGGTGTCCGCGGTCGCGCCCCGCTGGCGCCGGTGGACCTGGCCGCTGCTCCTTGCCCCTCTGGTCGTCGCCCCGTCGCGGCTCTACCAGGGTGCCCACCACCCGACCGACGTGATGGTCAGCCTGGTCGCCGCGACCGTCTGGCTCCTGGTGGTGGCGCGCGTGCTCCTCCCGGGGGAGGCGCGCGAGGAGCGTCAGGACCGCGCTGTCATGGTGGAGACATGACCTCTCCGATCGTCGTCGTGACCGGTGCCAACGGACTCGTGGGCAGCCACGTCGTGTCCGCGTTGGGTGAGCGCGGGGCGACCGTCCGCGCCGTCGTACGCCGAGTGGGCACCGCGCCGCAGCACCCCGCCGTCGAGGAGCACGTCGGCGACTTCGCCGACCCGGTCTTCGCGGCGACCGTGGTGGCCGGCGCCGACGCCCTCGTCACCACCGTCCACCCGCTCGGCAGCGGACGCGACGACCAGCGCCGGGTCGGGCTCGACGGCACCCTGGCCATCGCCGAGGCTGCGGTCGACGCCGGCGTGCCCCTGCTCGTGCACGTCTCGACCGCCGGCGTCTACGACCGCAGCCCGGAGGTTGGCGACGTCGACGAGTCCGCGGCTCTCGTGCCCGACGGCTCGTCGGCCTACGGCGTGGTGAAGCGCGACGTCGACGCCGCGCTGGCGCGGACGGAGGGCACGACCCGGGTGCTGCTGCGACCGCCGGCCATCCTCGGCCCGGGCGCCACCTCGGTGTGGAACACCGTCCGCCCCGCGCAGATGAGGGACGACGAGGGCGAGCGGCACGCCAACCCCGACCAGACCTTCGCGTGGGTGCACGTCGACGACCTGGCGAGCATCGCCGCCGACCTCGCCACCGGCGCCATCGCGACGGCCGCCGACCCGGAAGCGGGTCCGGTCGCGGGCGGCTGCACGCCGGTCAACGTCGCCAGCGGGCCGGCCACGCAGCGCGACTACCTGGGCGCCGTCACCGAGGCGCTCGGTGTCGAGCCGACCTGGGACGAGGGGCCGGCGTGGAGCGGGCAGATCCTCGCCGAGCGTGCACAACGCTGGGGCTGGACGCCGGGCGTCGACCTCGCCACGGCGCTCGAGGAGCTGAAGGCCGGCCTGCGGGGCTGAACGCCGCGGCGTAGCCCGCCGCCCGCCTGCTCGTTGGTGTCTGTGACCCCCGTCGCAGGAGAGATGCCATGCCCACGCTGCTGCACCGACCCACCGCCCGACTCCTCGCCGCCGCCGTCGCCGGCCTGCTCACGGCCGCGACCGCACCGCTCGTCGGCACGCCGGCAGCTGCGGCAGGCGCGGTCACCACGACCGACGGCTGCCTGCAGAGCGTCCCGGACCCGGACACCACGGCGCCGGTCGACATCTGCTTCACGCTCTTCCGGCCGGCGGGCGCCACGAAGGACCGTCCGGTGCCGATGGTGCTGCACAGCCACGGCTGGGGCGGGAGTCGTACGACGGATCCCGGAGCGTTCGCCTACCTGACGGACGCCGGGTTCGGCGTGCTGAGCTTCGACCAGCGCGGCTTCGGCGAGAGCGGCGGCAAGGCGCACATCGAGAACCCCGACGTGGAGGGCAAGGACGTCCAGGCGGTCGTCGACCTCGTCGCCGCCCAGCCGTGGGTGCAGAAGCAGCGGCCGGGCGACCCGGTGCTCGGCGCGATCGGCGGGTCCTACGGCGGCGGCTACCAGTTCGTCGGGGCGCTCAGCGAGGTCCGCGACCGCGGGGCGACCCGCTTCGACGCGCTGGTCCCCGAGATCACCTGGTTCAGCCTGACCGAGAGCCTGTTCCCGCAGGGCGTGCCGCGCACGGAGTGGGCGGCGGCGCTGACCGCGGCCGCGCTGCCGACCGATGCCCTCCCGCCGAAGGTGGTGCAGGGCTTCGTCGAGGCAGCCGCGACCGGCAACGTGCCGACGTACCTCCACGACTTCCTCGACCGCAACGGCCCCGAGTGGCACCTGCGGCAGGGCCGGCGGCTCGACGTGCCGGTGCTGTTCGGCCAGGGCGCGACCGACAACCTCTTCCCCCTCGACCAGGGGCTGAAGAACTTCGGCCGGGTCCTCACCGAGAAGGCGCGCTCGCGGAGCATCTTCGTCGGCTACAACGGCGGGCACACCCTGCCGGCCGTGCTGCCGGCCGGGACCAACCTCGACATCCCGCTGGCGACCGCCGACGCGTGCTCCACGACCTTGGGCAGCCCGGACTTCGCCGACCTCGGCCTCCGGTTCCTGCAGCAGAACCTCCAGGGCAGGCGCACCGGGCTCACCGGCTTCGGCCGCTACCACCTGACCACCGCGGCCGGCGACCGCTGCGTCAGCGTCCCCGCGGTCGCGCCCACCACCTCCGTCGAGCTCGGCGAGGTCGTCACCACGGTCGGCGCCGGTGCCCCGCTCGCCTACCCGATCGCGCAGGGCCCGCTCACGATCGCCGGGTCGCCCACCCTCGACGCCCGGCTCACCGCCCTCGGCGTCGACAACCGCGCCTTCCTCGGGCTGTCCGTCGGGACCAGCCCCCTCGACGCACGGGTCGTGCAGAACAACATGCTGCCGATCCGTGAGAACGGCATCGCGATCGACAAGCCCCGGCGGGGTGTCGAGCTCCCGTCGGTCGCCGTCGACGTGCCCGCCGGGCAGACCCTCTTCCTGACCGTCGCGCCCGTCTCCGACATGTCGGTCGGCTTCGGCAGCCGGGTGGTCGGCGCGATGCGGATGAAGGACGTGGTCGTCCACCTGCCGGTCACGAGCCGCTGAGGGTTCCTCAGAAGTCCGTGGTCCCGCGCAGCCGCCGCGGCCGGCCGTCGGGGTCGTAGGCGTAGCGGTAGGCCGGCCGGGCCCACAGCGTCGTGCGACGTGGGACCGGGGGTGGCTCGTGCACCTGGACCCGGCTCCCGGGAGCGCCGACGCGCGAGGCCCACAGGTCGACCGGGTCGTCGAGGTCGGCGAGCCGCGGGTCGTCGTCGGGCAGGCCGAGGTGCTCGGCCCACAGGGAGGTGCGCAGCTCGCGCGGCAGCTCGCCGTCCGGGTCGACCACCGCGCAGGTGAGCTCGGAGTCGTGCGTCCACGAGCGGAGGTTGAGGTTGTCCGAGCCGATCGTCATCCACTCGTCGTCGACGATGCAGACCTTGGCGTGCACGTAGATCGGCGTGCCCTCTGCGTTGTGGAGGTCGAACATCGTGAAGCGGTCGCCGCCGGCCTCCTTGAGCCGCTCCCACGCGACGCGCTGGCCGTGATTTATCGGTGGGCCGCCGACGCGGGTGTCCTCCTCCGGGTGGCGCGGCACGACCGCGATCACCTGCAGCCCCGGCTCGCGGCGCAGCGCGTCGGCGAGCGTGGTGGCCACGAGGTCGGACCAGAAGTACTGGTCCTCGACGTAGACCAGCCTGCTCGCCCTGCTGAAGGCGCGTGAGTAGGCGCGCGCGATCGACCGCTCGCCGTCGGGTGCGAACGGGTAGCGGGGTCGCTTGAAGGGGTAGGTCCGCAGGATCTGGACCTGGTGCCGACCGGCCTCCGGCGGCGGGTCCCAGCGCTCGGGAAGCCGCTCGGGGCGGCGCGGCATCCGCGCGACGCGGTGCGCGACGGCGCGGTAGGGGTTGCGGTGGTCGAGCGGGGTCGCGTCGTCCCACCGCTCGGTGAAGGTGTCGAGCACGTGCGCCACCGCCGGTCCGCGGATCTCGGCCATCGCGTCGTGCCAGGGTGGGGAGTCGCCGTACCTGTCGTCGAGCGGCGGTGCCTGCGGGTCACCCGCGTGGTCGGCGTCGTCGCGCCGGCCGTGGCACAGGTCGATGCCGCCGACGAACGCCACGTCCTCCTCGGGGCGGCCCTTGCGGCGCACGACGAGGAGCTTCTGGTGGTGCGAGCCGCCCTTGCGCACGCGCTCGTCGAGCAGCGCCTCGCCGCCGCACTCGTTGATGATCCGGCCGAGGTGGCTGTTCTCCTCCCCGTTGAGCCGGCCCGGGTGCGAGCGCCACATCAGCGCCCGCACCTCGACGTCGCGCGCGGCCGCGCCACGGAGCAGCTCGGCAACGGTCGGTCCGTCCTCGGTGAGCCGCTCGTCGGAGTCGCCGCGCCAGTCGGTGAAGTAGATGCGGTCGCCGGCCGTGGTCGCCCCGACCAGCTCGACGAGGCGGGCGAAGTAGGTGGCGCCGTGCACACGGGGGACCACCAGGTTGCCGGAGGTCCAGGGACGCTCCGTCTCCGGCAGGAACCACTCGCTCATCCCCTCAGGTTCCCAGCCCGTGGCGTTCCAGTCACCGTCTCGGTCACCGTGCGAGGCTCGGGGCGTGCCCGACCGTGCCCTCTCGACCGACACCCTCGGTGCCTGGCTGGTCAAGGCCACCGGCGCGACGCCCTCGACCCGGGAGCACCTGCGCGCCGGCTTCGCGGGCGTGGAGACCTGGTGCGTGCGGCCGACCTACCGCACCGACCTCGTCGCCCCTGGGCAGCCGGTGCTGCTCTGGGTGAGCGGCTCCGAGCCCGGCCTCCCCGCCGGCATCCACGCCCACGGCCGGACCACCGGCCCGGCCCGCGACGGCGTGATGCCGGTCGTCCTGGTCCCGCTCGACCAGCCGCTCCTGCGCTCGGAGCTCGTCGGCCACCCGGACCTCGCCGCGCTGGAGGTGCTGCGGATGCCGGCCGGCAGCAATCCGTCGTACGTCACCCCCGGGCAGCTCGAGGTGCTCGTCGGCATGTGCGAGGAGCTCGCCCGGCCTTTGTGAGGTCGCAGGCGTCGCGATCTCCGCCGGCCACGTGGTCGAGCCCGACGCAGGCGCGACCCGCCTGACCTTGACCGTCACCATCGCCGGGCCGATTGGCCGGGTCGGGTGGCTCATGACGAAGGAGCTGACGAAGCGCTATGTCGAGACAGAGGCCGCCTCGGTCAAGCGGGCGGCGGAGGAGGAGGGCCCAGGCTAGGTCGATGTTGGGGGAACTGAATTGACGTCAATTCAGTCCGCCCGGGGGTCCCGCGCGCGGACCGGTCCGCGTGAGGTCGTGCCGCCCAGTTTTCACAGCCGAAACATTCCGCGCAGCCCCCGACAACATCGCCTTCCTACCGTCCTCGGCATGACCAAGCGCCAGCGGATCGTCGTCGTCGGGCACGGCATGGTGGGCCACCGGTTCGCCCAGGCCGCCGTCGAGCGCGGCCTCACCGAGACCCACGACGTCCTCGTCCTCGGCGAGGAGCCGCGCGCGGCCTACGACCGGGTCGCCCTCACGAGCTGGTTCGGCTCCGGCTCCGACGCCCTGTCGCTGCTGCCGGGCGGGGAGTACGACGACCCGCGCGTGCGGCTGGCGCTCGACAGCGTCGTGACCGAGATCGACCGCGTGGCGCGGACGGTCACCGTCGTGTCGCCGCCGTCGGCTGCGGACGACCTCCTGGCGAACCCGGGCGCCGTGACCGTCCACGAGTACGACGTGCTGGTGCTCGCCACGGGTGCGGCGCCGTTCGTCCCGCCGGTCGAGGGCCGCGGCAAGGACGGCTGCTTCGTCTACCGCACCATCGAGGACCTCGAGGCGATCCGGGCAGCCAGTGCCACGGCGACCAGCGGTGTGGTGATCGGCGGCGGGCTGCTCGGCCTGGAGGCGGCCAACGCGCTCGTCCAGCTCGGCCTCGACACCCACGTCGTCGAGATGGCACCGCGGCTGATGCCGGTGCAGCTGGACGGCGCCGCGGGCGCCACGCTCGTGCGGCACATCGAGCGCCTCGGCGTCTCCGTGCACACCGGGGTGGTGACCGAGGCCATCCTCGGACAGCACAGCGAGGGCGGGTCGTCCGTCACCGGGCTCCGGCTGCGGCAGGCCGGCACGGAGGAGGGCGCGCCCACCGAGGTCGTCGACGCCCAGGTCGTGGTCTTCTCCGCCGGCATCCGGCCGCGCGACGCCCTGGCCCGCGAGTGCGACCTCGACGTGGCCCCGCGCGGCGGCGTGCTGGTCGACGAGCAGTGCCGCACCGCCGACCCGCACGTCTTCGCGATCGGCGAGTGCGCGGCGCCCGGCGGCACGATGTACGGCCTGGTCGCCCCGGGCTACGCGATGGCGGAGGTGGTCGTCGACGCGCTCCTCGACGGCCCCGGCGCCTTCACCGGCGCCGACATGTCGACCAAGCTCAAGCTCCTCGGCATCGACGTGGCGAGCTTCGGTGACGCGTTCGCGACGACCGACGGCGCGCTCGAGCTGACCTACGCCGACGCGGTCGCCGGCGTCTACAAGAAGCTCGTCGTGAGCGACGACGGTCGGCGGCTGCTCGGCGGGATCCTCGTGGGCGACGCGTCGGCGTACGGCGTGCTGCGGCCGATGGTCAGCAGCGGGCTCGCGCTGCCCGACAACCCCGAGCAGCTGATCCTGCCCGCCAGCAGCGGCGTGCAGCTCGGCATGCCGGACGAGGCGCAGGTCTGCTCGTGCAACGACGTGACGAAGGCCGACATCCTCCACGCGGTCACCGAGCAGGACTGCGAGACCGTGGCGGACGTCAAGCAGTGCACGCGGGCGGGCTCGACCTGCGGCTCGTGCGTGGCGACGGTGAAGAACGTCATCGAGGACCACTTCGCGAGCGTCGGCAAGGTCGTCGACAAGGGCCTGTGCGAGCACTTCCGGCTCACCCGGCAGGAGCTCTTCGACGTCGTCGCGGTGCACGGCTACCGGCGCTTCGACGACATCGTCGCCGCCCACGGCACCGGCCGCGGCTGCGACGTCTGCAAGCCCGCGATCGCCAGCATCCTGGCCAGCCAGACCAGCACCCACATCCTCGAGCCGGCGACCGCCGAGCTGCAGGACACCAACGACGCCTATCTCGCGAACATCCAGCGCAACGGCACCTACTCCGTCGTCCCGCGCATCCCCGGCGGCGAGATCACCCCCGACAAGCTCATCGTGATCGGCGAGGTGGCGCGCGACTACGGGCTCTACACGAAGATCACCGGCGGACAGCGCATCGACCTCTTCGGCGCCCGGATGGAGCAGCTGCCCGAGATCTGGCGGCGGCTGGTCGAGGCGGGCTTCGAGTCGGGGCACGCCTACGGCAAGTCGCTGCGCACGGTGAAGTCGTGCGTCGGGTCGACCTGGTGCCGCTTCGGCGTGCAGGACTCGGTGGGGCTCGCGATCGCGCTGGAGCTGCGCTACCGCGGCCTCCGCAGCCCCCACAAGCTCAAGGGCGGCGTCAGCGGCTGCGCCCGGGAGTGCGCCGAGGCGCGCGGCAAGGACTTCGGCGTGATCGCGACGGAGAAGGGGTGGAACCTCTACGTCGGCGGCAACGGAGGTGCGACGCCGGCCCACGCCAAGCTGCTCGCGGGCGACCTGTCGACCGAGACGCTGGTCTCCTACCTCGACCGCTTCCTCATGTACTACGTCCGCACTGCCGACCGGCTCCAGCGCACCTCGACCTGGATCGACCAGCTCGACGGCGGCCTCGACCGGGTGCGGTCCGTCGTCGTCGACGACTCGCTCGGCCTCGGCGCGGAGCTGGAGGCGGAGATGGCGCGCCACGTCGGCGGCTACGAGGACGAGTGGCGCGCCACCCTCGAGGACCCGAGCAAGCTCGCCCGGTTCGTGACGTTCGTCAACGCGCCGGACACCCCCGACCCGTCCATCGCCTTCACGACCGAGCGCGACCAGATCCAGCCGATCGCCCCGGCCCTCATCCCCGTGGGAGCACCCGCATGAGCGCCGTCGCCGTCTCACTGACCCCGGTGTGCGCGGTCGACGCGATCCCGCTCGAGGGCGGTGTCGCCGCCCTGGTCGACGGCTCGGCCGTGGCGGTCTTCCGCTCCTTCGACGGGGAGGTGTTCGCGCTCTCCAACGTCGACCCCTTCAGCGGGGCGTCGGTGCTCTCCCGCGGCATCGTCGGCACCCGCGGCGACGCAGCGGTGGTGAGCTCGCCGATGTACAAGCAGGCCTTCGACCTCCGCACCGGCGCCTGCCTCGACGACGCGGCGGTGCGGGTGACGGCGTACGACATCGCGGTGGTCGACGGCGTCGCGCACGTCGGGCCTGCCCGGGAGGTCGTGTGAGCCTTCCTCTCTCGGGGTTCCGGATCGGGGTCACGGCTGCCCGCAAGGCCGAGGAGCAGGTGACCCTGCTGCAGCGCCGCGGCGCCACGGTCGAGTGGGCGGCGGCGCTGTCGCTCGAGCCCAACCACGTCGACCTCGGCGAGCTGCTGGCCGCGACCAAGGAGGTCATCCTCGGTCCGGTCGACCTGTTCCTCGCGACCACCGGCATCGGCATGAAGACCTGGCTCTCGGCGGCCACCGACGCCGGGTTGTACGACGACCTGGTCGCTGCGCTCGGCTCGGCGGAGATCCTGGCCCGCGGCCCGAAGAGCGTCGGCGTGCTGCGGGCCAACGGCCTGCGCGAGCTGTGGGCGCCGGAGTCGGAGTGCTTCGAGGACGTGCTCGCCCACCTCCGCGGCCGCGACCTGACCGGCAAGCGGATCGTCGTGCAGGAGCACGGCCAGTCGCTGTCGATGGCGGCCCACGCTCTCCGTCGGCAGGGGGCGTCGGTGGTGACGGTGCCGATCTACCGGGTGGCGTCGGCGGACGACCCGTCGCCGATGTTCCACCTGATCGACCTGATCGCCGACCGCGAGCTCGACGCGGTCACCTTCACCTCGGCGCCCGCGGTCGCCGCGCTGATGGAGGCCGCGTTCTCGGTCGGCCGCCGCGACGACGTGATCAGCGCCTTCCAGTCCGACGTCGTCGCGTCCTGCGTCGGCCCGGTCACCGCGGCCGCGTTCGAGATGTGGGGCGTCCCGACGATCGTCCCCGACCGCTCCCGCCTGGCCGGGATGGTCAAGCAGCTGGAGACCGAGCTCCCGACGCGGCGGGACGGGATCGACGTACGTCTTGCGGACGGGCGGACCCTCATCGTCCACACCGACTCGCTGCTGCTGGACGGGGTGCCGGTCGAGCTGTCACCCGCGCCGCTGTCGGTGCTCCTGTCGCTCCTCGTGAACCCCGGCCACGTGGTGTCGCGCCGGGCCCTGCTGGCCGCGCTGCCGTCCGGCCAGGCCGGGTCCGAGCATGCCGTCGAGATGGCGGTCGCCCGACTGCGCGCGGCGATCGGGACGAAGGCCGTGCTCACGGTGGTCAAGCGGGGTTACCGGCTCGCGGTGGGGTGACCGTGCGGGTGGTCCCCCCGGTAGTGAGCCGACGCCGATCGTGCGTGTTCCGTCCTACTGCTGGGATGCCATCTGGTCGGCCGTGAGGCCGAGCTGAGCCATCATGGATCCGGTGTCGAAGTACGTCTTCTGACTCTGGACCTTGCCGTTCTTGAACTCCATGACGTCACAGAGCTGCAGGGTCATCGACCGCCCGGTGGCGGGGATGTCGCCCATGCTCGTCGCCAGGGTCCCCGTGTGGGTGCCCCGTCCGGTGAACTCGACGACCACGTAGTCGCCCGACGCGATCACCCGGTCCACCGTCACCTTGCCGTCCGGGAAGCCGTCGGCCCACATCGTGTTGTACGCGTGTGAACCCTCGATGCCCTCGAACGTGTCTCCCGAGCCGACGATGGTGATCGTCGCGTCCGGGGCCGTCGCCTCGGCCATCTCGTCGAAGTTCCGCTCGTTCCATGCTTCGTGCAACCTGCGTGCGAGGTCTGCGTTGTCTGCCATCTGAGCCTCCGCTCCGGCGCCAGCTCACTCGACCTCACGCTAGACCCGACACCACGCGATTCTCCCGGTGTCTAGACCGATCCGTGGTTACTGTCGATGGGAATGAGGTGAGCGTGATGTTCAGGTCCCGGTACATGCCGTGCGACGAGTGCGGCGCGTCGGTCGACCGGACGGTGCTCCGGGAGCACGAGTGTTCGTCCGAGCGCCGGACCGACTTCGAGATGTTCGGGTTGCGGGGCGAGGTCGCGCAGCTGGAGTCGGGCGTCCGCCACTACCTCGCCACGACTGCCGGGCGGTTCGAGACCTGGCTCGCCGCACGGCACGTGCGCGGGTGGTCCTGACCGGGTCTTGCGGCGCCCTCGCGCGCGGCTGACGATGGTCGGGAGTCCGCACACGGGAGGTGCGTGGTGGCCGGTGACCGGGTCGTGGCAGCCAGTGCGGAGGACGTGCTCGCCCTGAAGGGCAGATCGGTCGGCCCCTCCGACTGGCTGGTCGTCGAGCAGGACCGCGTGGACGCGTTCGCCCGCTCGGTCGACGACTGGCACTGGGCGCACAACGACGTCGAGGTCGCGTCGCGCGGACCGTTCGGCGGACCCATCGGGCACGCACACATGACGTTGGGCCTGGTCCCGCACCTCTTTGCGTCCCTCGTCGTCTTCGCAGAGGGCGAGGACGCGATGTTCTACGGCTACAACCGGGTGCGGTTCCCCACCGCCCTGCCCGTCGGCTCCGCCATCCGGATGTACGCCGACCTCGTCGACGTGGTCGACATCGGCGGTGGTGAGCAGCTGACCGCGGACCTCACCGTCGAGATCGACGGCGTCGAGCGTCCGGCGTGCGTGGCCCAGGCGCTCTTCCGGCACTACCCGGTGCGGGCTCCGGACTGAGGACACCCGCCGCGGCCTAGGCTGGGACCGTGAGCGACGTGCTGGACGACGGGCCGTTCTTCCACGGCACCAAGGCCGACCTGCAGCCGGGGGACCTGCTGACCGCGGGCTTCCGGTCGAACTACCGGCCCGAGGTGGTGATGAACCACATCTACTTCACCGCCCTGCACGACGGCGCGGGCCTCGCCGCCGAGCTCGCGGCAGGCCACGGCGAACCGCGCGTGTACGAGGTCGAGCCGACCGGCGCCTTCGAGGACGACCCCAACGTCACCGACAAGAAGTTCCCCGGCAACCCGACGCGGTCCTACCGCAGCACCGAGCCGATCCGCGTCGTCGGCGAGGTGGAGGACTGGCCGCGGCTGGCGCCGGAGGCCCTGCAGGCATGGCGCGACCGGCTGCGGGTGATCCTCGAGGAGGAGCGCGGCGAGATCATCAACTGACCTAGGGTGCCCAGATGGTCGTACGACTCCACGCGCTGGCCGTCCTCGCCTCGGATCCCGAGGCCCTCGCCTCGTTCTGGGGCGACCTGCTCGGCTGGGAGCGGGTGGGGCTCGAGCTGCTGCCGGACGCCGACGCGCCGATGCGGCTGTCGTTCGAGGCTGCGGACCTGCCGCGGGCCCGGCTGAACCAGGTCCACCTCCACCTGACCAGCTACACCGCGTCGCAGGAGGCGAACGTCGCTCGCGTGCTCGAGCTGGGCGGGGCGCACCTCGACGTCGGGCAGCTGCCCGAGGAGGACCACGTCGTGCTCGCCGACCCGGAGGGCAACGAGTTCTGCGTCATCGAGGAGACCAACAACTGGCTCGCCGGCATGGGGTTCCTCGGCGAGCTGGCGGCGGACGGCACGCGGGAGGTCGGCGTCTTCTGGGCCGCGGCGCTCGACTGGCCGCTGGTCCACGACGAGGACGGGGAGACCGCGATCCAGCCGCCGGAGGGCGGGATGAAGATCGCCTGGGGAGGCCCGCCGCTCAACGAACGCGCCGACCGGAACCGGATGCACCTCGTCCTGGTCGCCGACGACCTCGACGCCGAGGTCGAGCGGCTGGTGTCCCTCGGCGCCTCCGTCGTGGCGCGGGGCGACGACGTCGAGATGGCCGACCCGGACGGGAACGAGTTCCGCCTCCGCCAGGGCTGAGCACCATGCAGGCAGTTCGCGCTGCGCGCCGGTTGGCTGAGCGTGAGGTGGGAGACCTGACGCCTGAACTGCCTTCATGGTGCTTGTGTGGCGCCCTCCTCGACCGGCGGAGGAGAGCTCAGCGCTGGAGCTCGACGGCCTCGGGAGTGTGGAGGCGGACCATGAAGCGGCCGGCGTGGGCTGGCACGGAGTCCCGGGTCAGGCGGGAGACCACGACCATCGTGAGGAAGGACGCCGGAACCGACCAGGCAGCGGGTTGACCCAGCATGGCCGAGGCCCAGCCGGAGGAGGGGGACGTCGCGAGCGTCCAGGCCACGGCGAAGCCCGACCCGAGCCCGCCGACCAGCAGCCCGGCGACCGCGCCGACGGGCGTCAGCCCGCGCCACCAGATCCCGAGCATCAGCAGCGGCGCAAAGGTCGATGCGGTCACCGCGAACGCCAGGCCGACGGTGCGCGCGACGGCGACGTCCTGTGCGGGCAGCGACAGCAGGAGGGGTACGACGACCGCGATCGCGGCCGCGACCCGGAAGGCTGCCACGCCGCCGAGCCGGTACGGGCCCCACCGCCGGCCGGTCACGTCCTGCGACAGCACTCCGGCCACCGCGATCGTGAGGCCCGAGCTGGTGGAGAGGAAGGCGGCGAAGGCGCCGGCGGTGACGAGGCCGGTCAGCACCGCGCCCACCGCGCCGCCCACCATCAGCGACGGCAGCTCGAGCACGAGCACGTCCGACCTGCCGTCGATGAGCGACGGGGCGTAGATGCGGCCGAGGGCGGCGTACACCGGCGGCAGGATGTAGAAGATGCCCAGCAGCCCGAGCACCGCGAGCGTCGTACGACGAGCCGCGCGGCCGTCGGGGTTGGTGTAGAACCGTACGACCACGTGCGGCAGGCCCATGGTGCCGAGGAACGTCGCGACGATGAGGGAGTACGTCGTGTAGAGCCCGATGCCGCCGCCGGGCGAGGCCAGCGGGATCGACCACGAGCGCGGGGCGGCTGCGGAGGGGTCGGCCGCGCCGTCGGCCATCCACACCGCCAGGAGGACGAAGGCGGGCACCAGCAGGGCCGTCAGCTTGAGCCAGTACTGGAAGGCCTGGACGAAGGTGATCGACCGCATCCCGCCCGGGCTCACCGAGGCGAGCACCACGATCGCGACGACCAGCGAGCCCGCCCACGGCGGCGCGCCGATGGTGGAGCGCAGCGTCACGCCCGCGCCCTGGAACTGCGGCAGCAGGTAGAGCCAGCCGATCGCGACGACCAGGACCGAGCAGAGCTTGCGCACGCCCCGCGACCCCAGCCGCGCCTCGGCGAAGTCGGGCAGCGTGTAGGCGCCCGAGCGACGCAGGGGAGCGGCGACGAGCACCAGCAGGACGAGGTAGCCCGCGGTCCAGCCGATCGGGTACCAGAGCATCTCGGCGCCGAAGGTCAGCAGCAGCCCGGCGACGCCGAGGAACGACGCGGCGGAGAGGTACTCCCCGCCGATCGCGCTCGCGTTGAGCCGCGGCCGCACCGTGCGTGAGGCGACGAAGAAGTCGCTCGTCGTGCGCGAGATCCGCAGCCCCCACGTGCCGATCACCAGGGTCGCGATCGAGACGAGAACGACGGCGACGACGCCCGGCACGACGTCGGTGCTCACCCGGGGTCCCCGCGGCGTTGGTCGGAGGAGCGAAGCGGGGGAGAGGAACGTCGTGGGGTGTTCATGACGGCTCCCGGTCAGGGCCGTCGGGGGCGTCGGACCCCACCGACCCGACCAGGTCGGCGAAGTCGCGCTCGTGGTCCTCGGCGCGCCGGATGTAGAACCAGCCGAGCACCACCAGCCACGGGTAGGCGAGCACCCCGAGCAGCAGCCAGGCCAGCGGCATCTGCCCCACCCGCACGTCGCCGAGCGACGGGAAGAGGTGGAAGAGCAGCGGCAGCATCCCGATCGTGAGCGCCAGCGCGGCCAGCACCCGCAACGCGAGGAAGAGCTGCTCGCGCAGCAGCGAGCGCATGAAGACCTCGCCCAGCGCGGTCTCCGCGTCGATCTCCCTCGTGCCCACCGGGCGTACGACGTCCGCGCGACGCCGCGGCGGTCCGGTCACCCGGACCCGAGGAGGCGGCTGGTCGCTCACGGCCACTCGCTCATGTCAGGCCTCACGTCTCGCGGCGGGTGAGCACCGACCGCAGCTCGCGCGTGTGGCGGCGGCTCACCGGCAGCTCGGTGCCGGCGATGACGACGCTGACCCGACCGCCCTCGCTGCGTACCTCCTCGACGTGGGGGAGCGCGACGAGCACCGAGCGGTGGATCCGGACGAAGCCGGCCGACGCCCACTGCTCGGCGAGCGACGACAGCGGGGTGCGCACGAGGTGGGAGCCGTCGGCGGTGTGCAGGCGCGCGTAGTCGCCCTGAGCCTCGACGTGGGTGATCTCGGAGCGGCTGATGAAGCGGGTGACCCCACCGCGCTCGACGGGGATCTGCACGTCACCCGACGGCGCGGGGCCGCCGGCCTCCACCACGCGGCGTACGGCCTCGGCGAGGCGCTCCTCGCGCACCGGCTTGAGGACGTAGTCGACGGCGCGCAGCTCGAAGGCCGCGACCGCGTGCTCCTCGTGGGCGGTCACGAAGACGACCGGCGGCGGCGACTTGAAGCGCGAGAGCACCTGCGCCAGGTCGAGCCCGGTGAGGCCGGGCATCTGGATGTCGAGGAAGACCGCGTCGACCTCCTCGGCCTGCAGCACCCGCAGCGCCTCGGTCGCGGAGTCGCTGCCGCGCACCTCGCCGATGCGCGGGTCGCGGCCGAGCAGGAAGGTGAGCTCGTCCAGCGCGGGACGCTCGTCGTCGATCACGAGGACCTTCAATCCAGTCATACCTGCACTCCGGGGGCGAACTTCGGCACCCGGACGATCACCTTGGTGCCCGCGCCCGGTGCGGTCTCGACGACCAGACCGTAGTCGTCGCCGTAGGCGTTGCGCAGCCGCGCGTCCACGTTGCCCAGGCCGACGGAGTCCATCGACACGTCGCCGGCCAGCGCCTGCCGTACGCGCTCCGGGTCCTCGCCGGTGCCGTCGTCCTCGACCTCGAGGACGCACTCCTGGTCGTGGTCGCGCGCGACGATCGAGAGTCGGCCGACGCCGTCGACCTTGTCGGCGCTGGCCTCGAGGCCGTGGCGTACGGCGTTCTCCACGAGCGGCTGGATGCACAGGAACGGCACCGCGACGGGCAGCACCTCCGGCGCCACCTGCAGCGTGACCTGCAGCCGGTCGCCGAAGCGCGCCTGCTCGAGCAGGAGGTAGCGCTCGACCGAGCGGAGCTCCTCGGCGAGCGTCGTGTACTCGCCGTGGCGGCGGAAGGAGTAGCGGGTGAAGTCGGCGAACTCGAGCAGCAGCTCGCGCGCCCGGTCGGGGTCGGTGCGCACGAAGCTGGCGATGGCGCCGAGCGAGTTGTAGATGAAGTGCGGGCTGATCTGCGCCCGCAGCGCCCGCACCTCGGCCTCCATCAGCCTGGTGCGCGACAGGTCGAGCTCGGCGAGCTCGAGCTGGCCGCTGACCCACGACGCCACCTCGTCGGCCGCGCGGACCAGGCCGCCGGTGGTGTGCGGGGCGCCCACCACGAGGGCGCCCACGAGGGTGTCCTCGACGACGAGCGGGCTGACGATGGCCTGCCGGACCTGGCAGCCGCCGTCGTCGCAGACCAGCGTGCGCTGGTCCACGATCATCGTGCGGCCGGTCTCCGCGACCTGGCCGATCGTGCCGGCGAGCTGTGAGCGGTGGTGGCTGCCGAGGCCGTCCCAGGCCAGCAGCCCACTGGTGTCACCCAGTCCGGCGGCAGGCGTGCCGAGCAGTGCGCGCAGGTGGCGTACGGACCGTTCCGAGCTCGCCGTGGTCAGGCCCTCGCGCAGGGCCGGGCTGGCGAGGGAGGCGTTGTGCAGCGCGCGGAAGGCGGCGCGGTCGGCCTCGCCGCCCAGCGACGTACGCCGCCACCGCCATCTCGCCACGCCGAGACACTAACCGGCGCGAGTCGAGGCTGGGCGAGGCGCAGCGTACGACCGCTCCAGCACTCGACCTGGGCGGGTCAGCGCTCGCAGCGCTGCTCGCGCTCGGCGACGCAGCGGTCGCGGCCCTGCCCACCGTCGGCGGTGTCGCGGCCCGGGCCGCCGAGGAGGGTGTCGTTGTCCGCGCGACCGATGAGCCGGTCCTTGCCCTTGCCGCCGCGGATGTCGTCGCGGCCCTCGCCGCCGTCGAGCTTGTCGTTGCCGGTGCCGCCCCGGATGGTGTCGTCGCCGCCCCGGCCGAAGACCTTGTCGTGGCCCCGGCCGCCGATGAGCAGGTCGTCGCCGCCGGAGGAGCGCAGGAAGTCACGACCGTCGCCGCCGTTCATCGACACCTCGCCGGCGCAGCGGAACTCGTAGGTCTCGAAGAGGTAGTCGTAGTTCCACTGCAGCGCGTCGTTGCCGGCCCCGCCGCTGAGGGTGGCGTCGCAGCCGCTCCAGGTGAGGTCGTTGTCGCCGGAGTCGCCGGTGAGCGCGACGGTGGGCGCCATCAGCCACGCGTCCTCGACGCCGGTGGCGGTCGCCTCGACGCCCTGCACGGTGAGGAGCCGGCGGGTCAGGTCGATGGCGAGCTCGCCGGTCTTGCTCGCGACCACCAGCTCGTCGCGACCGGCGCCCGTGTCGATGCGGCTGCCCGCGGCGATCGCGGCGTCCGGTACGGCGACCTCGTCGTCGCCGCCGCCCGTGGTGACGTCCAGCGTCGGCGTGCCCCCCTCGGGGCGGATCTCGAGGGAGTCCTTGCCCTCGGTGCCGCGGTAGGTGACCGACGCAGTGCCCGCCGTGATGTCGGCCGACTCGATGCCGGTGAAGGCTGCGGTGCCGGCCGGGCCGGTGAAGGTGCCGGCGGCCATGTCGAGGACGACGTCGGTGCTGCCGGACTGCAGGCCGATCCCGTCGAAGCCCCCACCGCCGTCGAGCACGAAGTCGCCGCCGACCGCGGGCGAGCCGACGTGGACCTGGTCGCGGCCCTCGCCCAGGCGTACGACGTCGTGGTTGGTGCTGCCCGGCGAGCCGGTGAACACGTAGTCGCCGCTGCCGCCGGTGTCGAGGACGTCGCGCTCGGTGTCGGTCTGCGGGTCGGCCTTCTCGCCGGCGTAGACCGTGTCGCTGGCGATCCCGCCGATGAAGGTGTCGCTGCCCGCGCCGAGGGTGGTCGTGACGTAGGTGCCGCCCGGGGTGGCCGTCGTGTCGACCACGTCGTCACCGCTCCCGGCGTCGATCACGAGGACGTTGGAGCTGACACGCGTCGGCGCCACGCAGATGAGGTCGTCGCCGCCGAGGGAGTCCACCACCCCGGCGCGCGCCGTGACGATCACGTCGCGCCCCTCGGTGCCGGTGAGCCTGGCCTCGGTGCCGACGAGGGTGGCGGCCTCGCCGCGGCAGGTCTCGACGGCCGCGGTGGCCGGAGCCRCCCAGGACGCCGGTGCGAGCAGGGCCAGGCCGAGGAGGCCGGCAACGGGCAGGGCGGTCGTACGCATGGTGTCTCCCCCGAGATCGGTGTGAGTGTCCGCGGTGGGACGCCCCGGAGACCCGGGAAGTTGTCGTGCGTCAGCGGAAGTCGATGAGCAGCATGTCGGTGTCGGTGCCGTCGCTCACGACCGGGCCGTCGGGCTCCTGGTCGTCGGAGGACCGTCCGGTGTCGTCGCGGTCGACGACGACGGCGCGGTAGCAGCGCGTCACGTAGGGGATCTGCATCCCGTCCATGCCACGGCCGTAGTCGTCGTAGAAGGCGAGCACGGCGGCCAGGTGGCGCTCCCGCTGGGCCTCGTCCATCATCGCGAAGCTCGAGCGCGAGCGCGCCATGTCGAGGATGGTCTCGCGGTTGACCTCCTGCCAGTGCTTGAAGCTCGCCTCCTCCATGAAGCCGAAGAGGTCGCTGTGCACGAGCTGCTCGGCCGAGCTGGTGTCGAGGTCCTGGCGGCCGAGGAGGTCACCCATCCGTCGCACCCACGGGATGCGCTCGTCGCGGCTGTTCCACACGAGGGCGACGTGGCCGCCGGGCTTGAGCACGCGGGCGATCTCGGGCAGCGCCGCCTCGTGGTCGAACCAGTGGAAGGCCTGCGCCACGACCACCACGTCGACCGAGCGGTCGTTGGCCGGGATCTCCTCCGCCGTGGCGACCTTCGCGCTCACCTCGGGCACCCGCTGGCGCAGCACCTCGAGCATCGCCTCGTCGGGCTCGGTCGCGAAGACTGCGTGGCCCTGGTCGACCAGCTCGCGGGTCAGCTTGCCGGTGCCGGCGGCCAGCTCGAGGACGACCTTCGCCTCGCCGCCGGCCAGCCAGGCGACCGCCTCGGCGGGGTAGGTGGGCCGACCCCGGTCGTACGCCTCCGCGACGGACCCGAAGGACCGCGCGCGGTCGGTGGTGGCTGGGGTGGTCGAGGGTTCGTCGCTCATCGCGCTCACCGTATCCCGCGATCGGGCGCGACCGCCGCCGCGACTACCGTCCTCCCCATGACGGACCCGCTCGCCTGGCTCACCGACCTCGAGGGGGTCCGCTCGGCCTACGCCGGCACCCGCGACGGGATCGACGTGATGCTGCGCGACCGTGGCCTGAGGCGTACGTCGCCGGAGATGACCGCGGAGTCCCTGCTGCGCGGCGCCCACGCGAGCGCCGTCCTCGAGGGGTCTGCGTCCTCGCTGGAGCAGGTGCGGGCGGGCGAGGGCGACGAGATCGCGAGCGACGCCGTCCGGCTGTCCGCCTCGATGTTGGCGCTCGCGCCGCTGCTGAAGACCGCGCCGCTGCAGGCCATCGCGCGCCTGCACGCCGTCGTCGGGGCCGCGGCGCTCGCGCCCGACGAGCTCGGGCGTCCGCGGGACGCGGCGTCCGCCGACCGGCTGCGCGGCGTCGCGGAGCTCCTGCTGTCCGGCAGCGAGGCGCCCGCCCTGCTGGTGGCCGCCGTGGCGCACGCCGACGTCGCGACCGCTGCGCCCTTCGCCTCGCACAACGGCATCGTGGCCCGGGCGCTCGAGCGGCTCGTGCTGGTCTCGCGCGGCGTGGACACCAAGTCGCTCGTCGTGCCGGAGGCCGGGCACCTGGCCCACAGGGCGGCGTACGAGTCGAACCTGCGCGCCTACAGCAGCGGTGGGCCGAGCGGGGTCCAGGCCTGGGCGCTCTACGGCGCCGAGGCCTTCAGCGCGGGGGCCGAGGCCTCGCCGCTGCGGGGATAGCCGCCACCAGCACGTGCGAGCGGCACCCGCTCACGTGGATCGGGTGCCGCCGCTGACACGTGATGCCTGGCTACCAAGCGTGCATTGTCTAATTGCTGCCTCGGGCAGATCCCGATCGGCCAGCACCCCATCGGATGGGTGGATCGCCGCGTGGGTACCTGGTTCACGTGCTGCTGTGTAGTTCTGCCTCAGTTCTATCCCGGTCCACAGCCACCTTCAAGGGTTGACTTTGGCGGCGGCGGGTGGGTCCCGCTCAGGTGCCGGTGGTCCGCTTGCGGCGGCTCGACCAGATGAATCCACCCGCCGCGACGGCGCCCCCGACCGCCAGGGCGGCGAGGGTCGGCCGGGCCGGCGGCACGGGCAGCCGCCGGCGGAGGGCGACCGGACGGACGAACAGCAGGACCGGCCACTCCCGGGCGGTCGCGATGCGACGCAGCTCGCGGTCGGGGTTCACCGCGGAGGGGTGGCCGACGACCTCGAGCATGTGCACGTCGGTGACCGAGTCGCTGTAGGCGTAGCACTCGTCGAGGTCGTAGCCGAGGGTCGCGGCGAGGTGCTCGATCGCGCGCGCCTTCTCCTCGGCGTAGGCGTAGTAGTCGATGTTGCCGGTGTAGCGGCCGTCGGCGATCTCCATCCGCGTGGCGATGACCCGGTCGGCGCCGAGCATCTCGCCGATCGGCTCGACCACCTCGGCGCCCGACGCCGAGACGATGACGATGTCGCGACCGGCCGCGCGGTGCTGCTCGATCAGGGTCACGGCTTCGTCGTAGACGAGCGGCTCGACGATCGTGGTCAGGGTCTCGTGGACGATGTCGCGCACCGTGGCGACGTCCCAGCCGGCGCAGAGCTGCGACATGAACTCGCGCATCTTGTCCATCTGGTCGTGGTCGGCACCGCCGGTGAAGAAGACGAACTGGGCGTACGCCGAGCGCAGCATCGCGCGTCGTGAGATGAGCCCACCCGCCTGGAACTCGCGGCTGAACGCCAAGGTGCTCGACTTGGCGATGATCGTCTTGTCGAGGTCGAAGAAGGCCGCTTGGGGGCGGGGCATGCGGCCATCGTAGGGGCCTCGACCGACGGAGTCCGGTGCGCTGGCGCGCTGCTTCGGGCCGCCAGGTGTCCACAGGCGGCGACGGGACGTCGTTGTCCACAAGCACTGTCGGGGTGGGCTGACGGGCGTCGGTGCCGCCGCCGACGCTCGGGGCATGCCCGTCCTCCTGATCACCCGGTCCCCGTCCGTCCACGACTCTGTCGTCCCCCTCTGTGCGGCGGCGGGGGTCGGGGCCGAGGTCTGTGCCGAGCCGTCCCTCTCCCTGGCAGCGTGGCGCGAGGCCGACCTGGTGCTCGTCGGTGACGACCTCGCCGGCACGCTCGTCGGCCTCGCGCCCCCGAGACGGACGGGTGTCCACGTCGTCGGGGTGGGTGTCGGCGACGCCGCCTTCCGCCACGCCGTCGAGCTGGGCGCGACGTCGGTGGTCGACCTGCCCACGGGCGAGGGCTGGCTCTCCGACGAGCTCTCCGACGTCGGCGAGCGGGCCTCGCCCGGCCGCCTGGTCGGGGTGGTCGGCGGGGCCGGTGGCGCGGGAGCGACGACGCTGGCGTGCGCGCTCGCCCAGTGGCACGCGGCGCGTGCGTCGACCCTCCTCGTCGACGGCGACCCGCTCGGCCCCGGGCTCGACCGGCTGCTCGGCATGGAGGACCTCCCCGGCGTGCGGTGGGAGGCCCTCGCCGAGACCGCCGGCCGGCTCGGAGCGCGGGCCCTGCGCGAGGGAGTGCCCCGGCGCGACCACCTCGGCGTCCTCACGTGGTCCGGCCTGCGACGCCGCCTCGACGTGGCGACCGCGCGGCGGGTCCTGCCGGCCGCGGTGCTCGGGCACGACCTCGTCGTCGTCGACCTCGCCCGGCAGGGCGGCCCGCTGCTGGCCGAGCTGGTCGACCGCTGCGACGACCTGCTCGTCGTGACGCCGGCGACCGTGCCCGGCCTGGCCGCCGCCGCCCGCCTCGTCGCCGACCTCGGGCGTGACGGCCGCGCGGGGCTGGTGCTCCRCCCGGGCGGACTCAGCGACGCCGACGCCGAGCGGGTGACCGGGCTGCCCGTCGTGGCCGCCGTCGCCGACCAGCGTGGTGTGGCCGCGTCGGTCGACCGCGGCCTCGGCCCCCTGGCCGGGAGGGGTCCGCTCGCCCGGGCCGCCCGCGCCCTGCTGGCGGACGCGGCATGAGCGCCACCCCGCGACCTTCCTCGCCTCCCCCGCTCCGCTCCGCCGAGCAACGCCGCGGGGACCCCGGGATGAGCACCCCGGTGCCGACCGCCGTGCTCGACGACGTACGCCGCCGCCTGGCGGTGTCGGCGGGCGACCTGACGCCGCACCGGGTCGCCGAGGCCCTGCGGGCGTCCGGGTCCCCGGTCGGTGACGCGACGGTCCTGGCCGTGCACGACCTGCTCCGGCGCGACGTCCTCGGTGCCGGACCGCTGGAGGACCTGCTCCGGCTGCCCGACGTCACCGACGTGCTGGTCAACAACCCTGACGAGGTCTGGATCGACCGTGGCGCCGGGCTCGAGCGCGCGGCGGTGTCGTTCCCCGACGACGCCGCCGTGCGTCGCCTCGCGCAGCGGCTGGCCGCCACGGCCGGGCGGCGGCTGGACGACGCGACCCCTCACGCCGACGTACGCCTCCCGGACGGCACGCGATTCCACGCCGTGCTGGCGCCGGTGGCCCGGTCGGGCACGGTGCTGTCGCTCCGGGTCCCTCGGGGCCGGGTGTGGACCCTGCCCGAGCTCGTGACGGCGGGCGCGGTGCCACCCGACGGCGCGTTCCTGCTGGAGGAGATCGTCGACTCGCGCTGCGCCTTCCTCGTCACCGGCGGCACCGGCACCGGCAAGACGTCGGTGCTCTCCGCGCTCCTGTCGCTGGTCGACCCCGGCGAGCGCATCGTCCTGGTCGAGGACGCCAGCGAGCTGCGACCCGACCACCCCCACGTCGTCGCCCTGGAGGGCCGCCCGGCCAACATCGAGGGCGCCGGCGAGATCTCGCTGCAGGTGCTGGTGCGTCAGGCGCTGCGGATGCGGCCCGACCGGCTGGTGGTCGGGGAGGTGCGCGGGGCCGAGGTCGTCGACCTCCTGGCAGCGCTCAACACTGGCCACGGCGGAGGGTGCGGCACGCTCCACGCCAACTCCGCCGCCGACGTCCCGGCCCGGGTCGAGGCGCTGTCCCTGGCCGCCGGCCTGCCGCGCTCGGCGGCGCACAGCCAGCTCGCCTCCGCGCTCGACGTGGTCATCCACCTCGGCCGGGGGCGCGACGGGCGCCGCAGGGTGCTGGAGCTCGGCGTGCCCGAGCGGGACGGGTCCGGTCACGTCGCGCTCCGCACCGCCGCGACCTTCGAGGCCGACCGCGTGGTGCGGGGGC